>NZ_JABXEP010000139.1:0-21886 GCF_013372605.1 Myxococcus sp. AM009 | reverse complement strand
GTGCAGTCCCCCGCCCCCAAGCAGCAGCCCTCCGCCCGCGAGGTGGACGCGTTCTGCATGCAGTACGCGCCCCGGGCGCCGGGCCACTCCGCCGTACGGGATTTGTACCGGCTGCTGTGCGACGTGCCCGAGGGCGGCCTGGAAGACCGGCTCCAGTGGGTGGAGCGCTGGATGCAGTGGCTGCGCGAGCGCATCCCCGCCCACGCGCTGGTGGACGCCTCCGAACCGGAGGCCTCCGCCGCCGACAGCCGGCTGGCCCTGATGGTGCGCGTGCTCGAAGGCGAGCCCGCCATGCGCGCCACCCTCACCCGGCTGGTGTCCGCCGTGTTCGAGGGCAGCCGGGGCCTCAAGCTCTTCGCCCAGGTGGGCCTGCCCGCCGGACAGGGCTTCTTCGCGGAGGCGTCGGACCGGCTCGCCCGTTCACTGCTGCCCGCCCCGCCGGAGCCCGGCAAGCTGTCGGAGCTGCTCTTGCGCCTGTGCCCGGACCCGGACGACGCGGACTGGCTGGCGCGGCTGTCCCCCGCGCGGCTCGCGCAGCTCGCGGCGCTGGTCGGTGAACCCGCGTCGCCAGAGCCCATGCCCGCCGCCCGCGTGCGCGCGGACTTGATGGACGCGCTGCTGCTGCTGGCGGTGCAGGTGGCGGCCCTGGGCATGGCCGAGGACGTGCGCGACCGCAGCCCGGAGACGTCCTTCCGCGCCTCGCCCTTCCTGCGGATGCGGCTCGTCTGCGACGCGGTCCTGGCGCGCGACGCGGCGGCGGACACGCTGCGGGACTTGTCGCAATGCGTGGCGGACTGCCGCCAGGTGGTGGGCAGCGTGTCACGCCACCTGGAGGACGCGGGCGTCAGCGTGGACCTGGTGTACCGGCTGGAGCGCATCCGCCGGGTCCTGGAGCGCATGGAGGCCATTGCCCGCGTGCTGGGGGCCGCGCGGGGCGAGCCGCGCTGGCGCGAGGCCATGACCCTGGTGTCGGACCTGCTGCGGCGCGCGCACGCGGACCGCTCCGTGGTGGAGCTGGTGAAGCGCAACGTGCGGATGCTGGCGCGCAAGGTCATTGAACGCGCGGGGCACTCCGGCGAGCACTACATCACCAGCACCCGCGAGGGCTTCCACGCCATGGTGCACTCCGCGGCGGGCGGCGGGCTGGTGACGGCGGTGGCGGTGGCCCACAAGACGTTCCTGTCGGGCTTGCTGCTGGCGCCCTTCTTCACCTTCCTGGCCGTGGGCCTCAACTACGCCCTGGCCTTCCTCCTCATCCAGGCGCTGGGCTTCACCCTGGCCACCAAGCAGCCGTCCGTGACGGCGGCCACGCTCGCGGGCGCGGTGGGCGAAGGCGCCCGGGGTGAGCGGCTGGCGAGCCTGGTGGAGCTCATCCCGCGCATCACCCGCTCCCAGTTGGCGGCCTTCGTGGGCAACCTGGGCGTGGTGGCCCCAGCAGCCGTCGTGTTCGCGCTGGGGTACCAGCTCAGCACCGGCAACGCCTTCATGAGCCCGGCCAAGGCCCAGGCCACGGTGGCCTCCCTGCACCCGTGGAAGAGCGGCACGCTGATCTTCGCCGTCATGACGGGCGTCATGCTGTGGATGAGCAGCGTGGCGGGCGGGTGGCTGGAGAACTTCGTGGTGTACCGGCGGTTGCCCGAGGCGCTGGCCCACCACCGCGTGCTGCGGCGGCTTCTGGGAGAGGCGCGCGCCCGGCGGCTGGCGGAGGGCTTCCAGCACGCGGCCTCCGGCCTGGGGGCCAACGTGACGCTGGGCTTCCTGCTGGCCCTGGGGCCCGTGGTGGGCGGCTTCTTCGGGCTGGGGCTGGACGTGCGCCACGTCACCTTCGTGCTGGGCTCGCTCTCCCTGGCGGGCACGGCGCTGGGGCCTGGGGCGGTGCTCCAGCCGGAGTTCCTGGCCGCGCTGGCGGGCATGGCCCTCACCGGCCTCATCAACTTCGGGGTGTCCTTCTCGCTCGCGCTGGGGGTGGCCGTCCGCGCCCGTGACGTCCCGACCCGCGAGGCCCTGCCCTTCCTGCGCGCCGTGCTCGCGCACCTCGTGAAGGACCCGCGCTCGTTCCTTTTGCCCCCCAAGGAACCGGAAAACGACGTGCTGCGGGTCTCCGCGCCGCCCGCCCCCTGAGCACGGGCCTGGGGCGCCCTCCGGCATGACGCGGGCGTCCGAGGCAGGGCAGCGGCCTGGCGGCCGGGCTTTGCCTTTCGGGCCCGGGCGTTTGCCGGTAGGGTCGCCGCCGCATGAGCGGCGATAGAAACCCGAACTCCCACTCCCGTTTCGCCCAAGCCTTCGCCGGACTGCTGGTCCGCAGGCCCGGGGCGGTCCTCCTGGTGATGCTGGCCCTGCTGGCCGTGTCGCTGTGGGGGACGTCGAAGCTGCACATCAACTCCAACCAGCTCGACCTCATCTCCCAGGATTTGGACGAGGTGAAGGACGTCAAGCAGGTCATCGACATGGTGGGCGGCAGCGGCTTCCTCATGGTCGCCCTGCGCTCTTCGGACGAGGCCGCGCTCAAGCGCACCGCCGACGACCTCGCGAAGCTCATGCAGGAGGACACGGAGTACGTCCGCAACGTCTCCTACAAGCTGCCCGTCGAGTTCATCCAGCAGAACATGGTCCTCTTCGTGAAGACGGAGGACCTGGTCGAGGGCAAGCGCCGCATCATGGCGTTCCTGCGCGACAAGCTGAAGCGCAGCAACCCGTTCTTCATCGACCTGGGCGGCTCCGAGCCCGTCGAGCTGAACATGCAGGACCTGGTCGACAAGTACTCTTCCATTGGCAAGAAGAGCATCCGCGACGACTACAACATCTCTGACGACAAGAAGATGCTCCTGCTGCTCGTCAAGCCGATGTGGGACAACACCGAAATCGGCAAGACGAAGGCCTACCTGGAGCGGCTCAAGGGCCAGCTCGACGCGTACTCCGCGCAGCCGGGCAAGGTGAAGCTGGAGGAGGACTACCAGCGGATGGGCGACGGGGAGCGCATCGCCTACGGCTTCACCGGCTCGTACAAGACGACGGTGGATGACTCCTACGCGATTGAGGAGTCGCTGGAGCCGGTGACGCTCATCGCCCTGGGCGCCATCTTCGTCATCACCATCCTCTTCTTCCGCAAGCTGGCGCCCACCTTCCTCGTCGTGACGGGGACGGTGGTGGGCACGCTGTACACGCTGGGCTTCACCTACGCGACGGTGGGTGAGCTGAACATGATTACGTCCATCCTGGGCGGCATCCTGCTCGGCTTCGGCATCGACTACGGCATCCACTTCGTCTTCCGCACGCGGCTGGAGCTGGGCGCGGGCAAGCCGTACGACGTGGCCATCCGGGACGCGGTGATGAACGCGGGCCGTCCGGCCGCGGTGGCCGCGGTGGTGACGGCGGGCTCCTTCTTCGTGCTGATGGTCAGCGAGTTCCGCGGCTTCAGCCAGTTCGGCTTCCTGGCCGGCGCGGGCACGCTCATCCTGGGCCTGACGCTGTTCTGCTGGAGCGCGGCGATTCTGGCGCTGGCCGGCCGCATCAACCCGGAGCTGCCCCAGAAGCTCATCGGCATGATGAAGCCGCCGCCCACCAACTCCGCCACCACCGGCAAGGAGCTGCGCATCCCCAAGCCGAAGTGGGTGCTGGGCATCAGCACCACCATCGTCGCGCTCATCTGCGCCGCCGCGGTGCCCTGGGCCGGTTCGGAGGAGCCGCCCAAGGGCGTGGAGCTGGGCTTCCTCGAGCGCCTCAAGTACGGCGTGAGCTTCAACTACAACACCCGCGCGCTCATCCCCGACGGCATGTCGTCCGTGCTGCTCCAGGACGAAATCAACGAGCGCTTCAACATCTCCAGCGACCCGATGGCCATCTACACCAAGGACCTGGACGAGGCCGAGGGTGTGTACCGGGAGCTGACGCAGAACCCGGAGAAGTACCCCTCCATCGACCAGGTGGTGAGCATCTTCACCTTCGTGCCCCCGGCGGAGACGGCCGCGGCCAACGCCAAGGTGCTGGAGGAGTGGAAGGCGGAGATGCAGCAACTGGAGGACGAAGGCTTCTCCGTCGCCGCGCTGCCGCCGGAGATGCAGGCCAACGCGGACTTCTTCAAGAAGGTGCTGGACGCCAAGCCCTTTGACGTCCACGGCGTCCCGTCCAACTACACCGCCCAGTTCCGCAACCTGCCCTCCGCGAAGCCGGAGAACCACGGCTACCTCACGTTCATCTACGCGAGCGTGGACCTGCTGGACGGCCAGAAGATGCTGAAGTTCTCCGACGAGACGAAGGTCATCAAGGCCGCGTACACGCCGGGCAGGTATGACCAGGACGCGTGGGACCCCAAGGCCCCCACGGTGGAGAAGGAGTTCCGCGCCGCGGGCGCCACGCAGCTCTACGCGCGGCTGGCGCGCATCGTCCTCTGGGACGGCAAGGTGACGGTGGTGCTCACCGCGCTGTGGATTCTGGCCATGCACTTCCTGGACTTCCGCAACGCGAAGCTGGCGCTGGCGTCCGTGATTCCGCTGGGCGTGGGCGTGGCGATGATGCTGGGCATCATGGCGCTGACGGGGCTGCGCCTGAACTTCATGAACATCATCATCCTGCCCATCCTCCTGGGCTTCGGGGTGAGTCACGGCCTGTACCTGCTCCACCGCTTCCTGGAGGGCACCTCCCCCCTGGTGGCCCTGCGCAGCGTGGGCGCGGCCGTCGCGTCCTCCACGCTCACCGCGGTGGTGGCCTTCGCGGCGCTGCTGGCCGCGGCCCACAACGGCCTGCGCTCCATGGGTCTGGTAGCGTGCATTGGCCTCATCACCACGCTGGTGGTGTCCTTCACCGTGCTGGCCGCGGTGATGCAGCTCATGTACGACCGGCGTCAGCGCGAGTCGGGCGCGTCCTCGGGTGGGGGCGGCGCGGCTGGCGGTGGCAAGGACTCCGAGCCGAAGGCGGCCTGAGCCGCCCTGGCCCGGGCGTGCACCTGAAGGAGGCCCCCTTCCCGCGGGAGGGGGCCGGGAGAGGGACATCATGATGAAGCGACTGTTGCCCGTGCTCGGGCTGGGCCTGCTGTCCGGGTGCTCCGCGGTGAAGAATCAGCGGCTGCGCGGTGACTACGACACGGTGGACAAGCACCAGGTGAAGCGCCTGGTGGTGGTGACGCAGCCGCTGCCCGACGGAAAGGTCGCCGTGGGCGAGCTGTGGAGCCTCATCGCCCGCCAGTGGGTGAACCAGAACCGCGACTTCCTGGTGAAGGAGAGCGCGGCGCTGCCTGACGTGCCCACGGACGCCACGTTCAAGAGCCTGTGCGTGGAGGGGTTGGAGGGCGTGCTCTGGCTGTCCCCCCAGATTCAGCTCCGGGGCAGCGGCGCGGAGGCCGCGGTGCACGCGAAGCTGGTGCGCTGCCGCGACGGCGAAGAGGTCTGGTTCGCCGAGGCCGCCGGGAGCTGGAACTCCAAGGACGAGGACTACGCGCAGCGCGTGGGCCAGTACGTCCAGGAGCTGGGTGAGGAAGTGGCGCCCTACGTGGTGCCGTCCAGCAAGCTGCTGACGGCCGCGCTGGACACCCTGCCCAATCCCGAACTGAGCGAAGCGGACAAGGACGAGAAAATCGAGCTGGGTGAGTAGGCTCCCCGCTCGTGGATGAACAGACGGTCGCGCTGAGGCTGGCCCTGGCCGCCCTGCTTGGGGGCGTGCTGGGTCTGGAGCGTGAGGTGCGCGGCCAGGCGGCCGGGCTGCGCACCCACATCCTCGTGTGTCTGGGCGCGTGCTGCTTCACGCTGGCCAGCGTCTTCATCGAAGTGGCGCTGGGCCCTGACACCCCCGAGGGTACCCGGGGCGACATCGGCCGCATCGCCAGCCAGGTGGTGGTGGGCATCGGCTTTCTGGGCGCGGGCGTCATCCTGCGCCACAACGGACAGGTGAAGGGCCTGACGACGGCGGCCAACCTCTGGCTCACCGCCTCCGTGGGCCTGGCGGCCGGCCTGGGCTTCTACTTCGCCGCCGTCACCACCATGGCCATTGCCCTGCTGTGCCTGATGGGCCTGCGCCCCCTGGAGCGCGCCATCAACCGCTACCGCAAGCGGCGGAGCGCGACGCGCGGCCCGGACGAAGACGCCGAGGCCTAGCGACGCCCGCTTCCAGGACGTCCGGCCCGCGCTGCTGCTTGCGCCATTAACGCAACTTGGTTACAACAACACCCCGGAAACCACTACCACCGTCCCGGCCTGACTCCGCGGCGGCCGGAGCCCACCATGCCCAAGGGAAACCGCACCATCATCCAGCTCGTGTCGTCGGCGGGCACTGGCTACGTCTACACAACGACGAAGAACAAGCGGAAGTCGCAGGAGAAGCTCCAGTTGAAGAAGTACGACCCGCGCGTGCGCAAGCATGTGCTGTTCGTGGAGGGCAAGCCGTGACGGCGCCCGCGACCCGGCTGCCCGTCACGGTGCTCTCCGGCTTCCTGGGGGCGGGGAAGACGACGCTGCTCAACCACGTCCTCCAGAACCGGGAGGGTCTGCGGGTGGCGGTCATCGTCAACGACATGAGCGAGGTGAACATCGACGGCCGGCTGGTGAAGACGGGCGGCGCGCTGAGCCGGGTGGACGAGAAGCTGGTGGAGCTGTCCAACGGCTGCATCTGCTGCACGCTGCGCGAGGACCTGCTGCTGGAGGTCTCCCGGCTCGCCCGGGAGGGCCGCTTCGACTACCTGCTCATCGAGTCCACCGGCATCTCCGAACCGCTGCCCGTCGCGGAGACGTTCACCTTCACGGACGAGCAGGGCCAGGGCCTGTCGGACGTGGCGCGGCTGGACACGCTCGTCACGGTGGTGGACGCCCTCAACTTCCTGCGGGACTGGAACGCCGCGGATGACCTCGCGGCGCGCGGACTGGCCGCGGCGGACGAGGACGAGCGCACCGTGGTGGACCTGCTGGTGGAGCAGGTGGAGTTCGCGGACGTGCTCGTCCTCAACAAGACGGACCTCGTCCCGGCGGAGGAGCTGGCCCGGCTCAAGGACATCCTGCGCAAGCTCAACCCGGAGGCGCACCTCGTCGCTGCCGAGCGGGGCCGCGTGCCCCTCGCCGCCGTGCTCAACACCGGCCGCTTCGACTTCGAGCGCGCGCGGCGCGCCCCGGGCTGGCTCAAGGAGCTGCGAGGCGAGCACACGCCGGAGACGGAGACCTACGGCATCCGCAGCTTCGTCTTCCGTAGCCGCGTGCCCTTCCACCCCGCGCGGCTGTGGGACTTCATCCACGAGAGCTGGAAGGGCGTGCTGCGCTCCAAGGGCTTCTTCTGGCTCGCCACGCGGATGGACATCGCCGGCGTCTGGGCCCAGGCGGGCGGCGCCTGCAGCTTCGAGCCCGGCGGCGTGTGGTGGGACGCGATGCCCCGCGCCGAGTGGCCGGAGGATGCCCAGGCGCGCGCCGACATCGAGCGCGAGTGCGTGGGCCCGCACGGCGACCGGCGGCAGGAAATCGTCTTCATCACCCAGGACGCGGACCACGAGGAGATGGCCCGCCTGCTCGAGGCCTGCCTGCTCACGCCGGCGGAGCTGGCGCGCGGGCCCCAGCACTGGGCGCGCCTGGAAGACCCGTTCCCCGAGTGGCAGGTGCAGCGGACGGAAGAGGACGAGGAGCACGCCTGATGCACTCCGCCCTCCGCCCCCTCGCGCCGCCCGCCCACGCCTTCGTGTGGACGCCCGAGGAGCTCGCGGACGTCTACCGCGAGGACCTCAACCTCTGCGTCTGGCGCCGGGGCCTGGACGCGCCGCTGGCGCAGTGGCTCAGCGACGTGACGGCCACGCGCGAGCTGGACGTCATCGCCCGGGTGCGGGGCGACGCGCCGGACTTGCGGCGCCGGCTGGACGGCCTGCCGCAGGGCCCTCTGTTCGAGGCCTGGCTCGCGGACGTGCACTTCCTGCTGCACCTCTACACGGACCTGGTCGGGGCGGCGGAGCTGGGCGTGCGCCTCCACATCCTGGCCAGCGACATGTGCCCGCGCTTCCACGTGGACCGCGTGGGCGTCCGGCTGCTCTGCACCTACGCGGGGCCGGCCACCGAGTGGCTGGAGAATGCGCACGTCGTACGCGGCGCGCTGGGCGCATCAGGTGACGTCACGCGGCCCGGCGCGACTGTCCACGCGCTGGAGCGCTTCGACGTGGCGCTCCTCAAGGGCGAGTCCTGGCCCGGCAATCAGGGCAACGGCGCCGTGCACCGCTCCCCCGCCATCGCCGGAAGTGGCCAGCGGCGACTCTTTCTTTCCATTGAAGCACTCTAAAGGAACCCTCCATGTCGAAGGTCTGCCAGGTCACCGGAAAGCGGCCGCTCGTCGGCAACACCGTCTCCCACGCC
Organism: Myxococcus sp. AM009; assembly: GCF_013372605.1. NCBI lineage: Bacteria > Pseudomonadati > Myxococcota > Myxococcia > Myxococcales > Myxococcaceae > Myxococcus > Myxococcus sp. AM009. The sequence goes on along the minus strand of NZ_JABXEP010000139.1, from coordinate 13,577 downwards.
AACAACCGGCACAAGCGGCGCTCGCTGCCGAACCTCCAGTGGCACCGCTTCTGGGTGCCCAGCATGAACCGCTTCGTGAAGCTGCGGGTGAGCGCGCACGGCATCCGCATCATCAACCAGCGCGGCATCGACCGCGTGGTGCGGGAGCTGCTCGCGGAGGGAGTGAAGCTCTGATGCGCCGCCGCGATGGACGCCCCACCTGTCCGCGCCGCCTCCGAGCCGCCGCGCGGCACCGACCTCGTGGCCGTGAGTTCGCGCCCCCGCTGCTCGTCGACGTCGCGGCGGACGACGCGGACGAAGCCCCGGCGCCGCCGCCCCACCTGAACGTCGTCCCTCCCCCGAACCCCTGAGCGAGAAAGACACAGCCATGGCGAAGAAGAGCAAGGTCGCGCGCAACGCGCAGCGCAAGGCCCTGGTCGCGAAGTACGCGAAGCGCCGCGCGGCGCTGAAGGCCCGCATCCGCGACCTCACCGTGTCCCATGAAGAAAGGCGCGCGGCGCAGGACGCGCTGGCGGCGCTGCCCCGCGACGCGAACCCCAACCGCGTGACGAACCGCTGCGCGCTGACGGGGAGGCCTCGGGGCAACCTGAGGCGCTTCGGCCTGTCGCGCATCGCGTTCCGTGAGAAGGCGCTCCGGGGAGAGATTCCCGGCGTCATCAAGTCGAGCTGGTGAGCCACGCCGCGGCGGCCGCTCAGTGGCGCGTGTGCCGCCGCGCCTCCGAGGAAGGCGCCTCGCGACGAGGCGCCGCTTCGCCCTCCCCGCTGGCCCACTGCCGCGCCATGCCGGAGGACTCCCGGGCCGAAGACGGCACCGGGGGCTCTTCGTCGGCGTCGTCGTGCGCCCAGCCCAGTCCACCCGTCAAATCGTGCTGGAGCGGCAGGCCCGCCGTGGTGGAGGCGCGCCGCGCGGGCGCCAGGGCCTCCGGCATGAGGTCCGGCAGGTGCGACAACTCCTCACGCAGGTAGACATCCTCGCCGTCGATGTCCGCCACATCCGAGAAGGACCTCCGGCAGTCGCGCGTGAAGAGGCGCCCCCTGCCGATGAAGAAACCCGCCGCGTCCGCGGCGATGATGGTGCCTACCTTCTCACCGTCCCGGTCTCTCGCGGTCATACCCATCTGGATGTTGGCGGGATTGAACATGCTTGCTCCTGGGGCGGGCCCCTGCGCTCGTCCCGGCAAGGTGCACACGACGGCGCGCGTCCGGAATCCCCTTCGGGTCCGGTAGGCATGTTGGCAAGCCACCGCCATCCGCCCCGCCCTCACGGGCGCGGCGGCGTCAAGCCGTGTTCCGTCCCGAGGGCGGGGCCCCGTGCTCGGAGGGCTCGTGGTCCGTGGGCTCCGCGTTCCCTACACCCGGCGCGCCCGGCTCCATCGTCTCACTGAAGCGGCGGTCCATCTCCGTGCGCACGTAGCGCTCGATCTCCTCCGCCGTGGTCAGCTCCATGGCGTTCTGCAGCAGCTCCATGGCGTCCACGCGGCTCACCCGGCGCAGGAAGCGCTTCACCACCGGAATCTGCCCCGACGTCATGGACAGCTCGTCGAAGCCCAGCGCCAGCAGCATCAGCGTGTAGAGCGGATCTCCCGCCATCTCCCCACACATGGACACGGGGATGTTGGCCGCCCGGCCCGCGTCGATGATGCCGCGCAGTTGCCGGAGCACGGACAGGTGGAGGGGCCGGTAGAGGTAGGCGACCTCGCGATTCTGGCGGTCGATGGCCAGCGAGTACTGGATGAGGTCGTTGGTCCCCACCGAGAAGAAGTCCGCCTCCTGGGCCAGCCGGTCGGCGATGGTGGCCGCGCTGGGCGTCTCCACCATGATGCCCACGGGGAAGCGCTTGCCCACGGGCACCCCCGCGCGGCCCAGCTCCGTGCGGCAGGCCTCCAGCTCGCTGCGGGCCTCGCGCAGCTCGCTCACCCCGCAGATGAGGGGGAACATCAGCCGCAGGTTGCCGTGCACGCTGGCGCGCAGCACGGCGCGCAGCTGGGTGCGGAACAGCTCCCGGTTGGACAGGCAGTAGCGGATGGCCCGCAGGCCCATGGCCGGGTTGGGTTCCTTCTCGTGCTTCGTCTTGCCCGGCACCTTGTCACCGCCCAAATCCAAGGTGCGGATGGTGACGGGGCGTCCGCCCATGGCCTCCAGCACCTGGCGGTAGGCGCGGTAGTGCTCCTCCTCGGTGGGCGCCGTCTTCCGGTCCAGGAACATGAACTCGGTGCGGTACAGGCCAATGCCCTCCGCGCCGTGCGCCAGCAGCGAGGGGATTTCCTCCAGGAACTCGATGTTGCCGTTGAGGCGAATCTGGAAGCCATCGGTGCTGACCGCGGGCAGGTCCTTGGTCGCCAGGGCCAGCCGCTCGCTCTCCTGGTGGCGGCGCTGCTCCTCGCGAAAGACGGCGAGCTGCTCGTCCGAGGGGTTCACCAGCACCACGCCCCGGATGCCATCCATGGCCACCAGGTCGCCCGGCGAAATCTGTTCGCTGGCCCGGCCGGCGCCCACCACCGCGGGCGTCTCCCGCGCGCGGGCGACGATGGCGGTGTGGCTCGTCTGGCCGCCCAGGTCCGTCACGAAGCCCCCCACCCGGCCGCTGCGCGCCATCAGCGCCGCGTCCGCCGGAGACAGGTCGTGCGCGACGACGATGGCCTCCGCCGGGACCTCCACTTCCTCGTCCACCACCTGCCCCATCAGGTTGCGGATGATGCGGTCGGCGACGTAGTCCACGTCCGAGCGGCGCTCGCGGAAGTACTCGTCCGGGATGTTGTCGAACAGGTGCTTGATTTTGCGCGCCACCCGCCGGACGGCCCACTCGGCGTTGATGCGGTCCTCGATGATGAGCCGGTTCACCTCGTCCACGAGCATGGGGTCGTGGAGCATCAACCGGTGCGCCTCCAGGATGAGGGCGTGGTCGCTGCCCTCGGTGCGCGTAATCTGGTCCTTCAGCTCGGCGAGCTGGCGGTCCGACAGGTCGATGGCGGTCTTCATCCGCATCCGCTCGGGCTCGACCTCCGCCTCCGCCAGCCGCAGCTTGGGCGTGCGGATGCGTTTGCGGTCCAGGATGAAGGCGTGCCCCACCGCCACGCCGGGAGAGGCGCCGATGCCCAACAACCTCAAAGTGGGGGTGGCCTGGCTGCTCACGGTTCCTTCCGCTCCTGTCCGTCTACCGCGTTTTTCGAACGACCCTTCACTGCGCCTCGCCGAACCGGTCCCCAATGAGCTTCGCCAGCTCCTGGAGACAGGCCTCCGCGTCGTCGCCCTTGCAGGTGAGCTTCACCTGGGTGCCCTGGGCCGCCGCGAGCATCAGCACGCCCATGATGGATTTGGCATTGGCCTGCTGTCCCTGGGCTTCGATGGTGACCTCGCTCTTGAACCGGTTGGCCACCTTGACCATCTGCGCCGCGGCCCGGGCGTGCAGCCCCAGCGCGTTGATGATCTCGTATGTCCCTTCGACCACGCTTGCCATCGCGACTCCCACTCTCCTTAGAGGAATGCTCCCGCCACGCAGGCCAGGCCCGCCGCGACATAGAGCACCACGTAGTTCGGCACCCGACGGCTGACCAGCACGTAGGACGCCACCCCCAGGGCCAGGCACCCGGCCGCCAGCAGGGGCGCATACAGCCCACCCGCGTTGGCCCCGAATGACACCGCCAGCCAGGCGGCCACACCGCCCGCGCTCGCCGCCGCCACCGCCCGCAGCCGGGCCCCCCGCGCGGGGAGGTTGGCGCGAGCCACTGCTTCCACCAGCCTGTCACCCAGCGTCAGGCCCAGCCAATACAGGCGCACCCGTAGCAGCAGGTGCACCAGATTGTAGAGCACCAGGAACAGCGGCACCGCCCACACACCCAACAGCGGCACCAGCGCGGCGCTCACCGCCCCCGTCGCGGGCTTGAGGGACAGCCAGAAGAAGCCGTCCCCCAGCGCGGCCAGGGGCCCCATGAGCGCGGCCTTGAAGGCCACCACCTTGTCCGGCGTCTCCTCGCCGCGGGCGATGCGCTCTTCGTGGTTGATGACGCCGCCGACAATCGCCGCCGCGACGTAGGGGTGCGTGTTGAAGAAGACCAGATGCCGGCGCACCGCTTCCTCGCGCGCGGGCCCCCGCGGGTACAGCACCATCAGCGCGGGGTAGACGGCGTAGGCCAGCCCCAGGTTCTGCATGCCCTTGGGGTTCCACGACGCCTGGAGGAAGAGCGAGCGCAGGAAGACGCGCAGCAGCACGCCGAAGGAGAGCGCGGCCTGGGGCGTGCTCATCGGTCCTCCAGGAGGAGGACACACACGACGGACACCGTCACCGCCGCCGCGCCCAGCCCCGCGTAGAGCGGCGCGCGCCGCGCGTGGCTGCCCTGCGCCGCGATGGCCGCCGCCACGGACGCCATGGCCGGCCAGGCCCACGCCAGCCCGCGCACCACCACGGGGGGCAGCGCCTGGAGCAGCGGCTCGATGAAGAAGCCCAGCAGCGCGCACAGCGCGGTGAGCGTGCCGTACACGGCGAAGTGGGGCCACATGCCCCACAGGTTCTGCCGCATGGCGCGGGTGATATTTCCCGCCTCCGCGGAGGCCAGCGCCACCCGGGCCAGCCGCGCCGTGTAGCCTTCCAGCAGCCGGTCACCCTTGCGCCCCACGCGTCCCAGTCCGATGAAGAGCAGCACGGCGAGCGACCAGATGGCCGGCGTGGAGCCCGCGCCCGTGGCCGCGGACAGCGTGGCCGCGGCGGCGCTGGCGCCCGTGGCCGCCAGGGTGTCGTTCTCCGGCAGCGCGGCGCCCAGGTTGGCGGTGCCCAGGAAGAACAGCTCCAGGAGCATGCCAATGGCCAGGCCGGACGCCACGTCATCCAGCAGGGCGCCCATGACAGTGGCGGCGACCAGGGGCCGGGACAGCATGGCCTGGAGGAACGCCTTGCGCTCCAACGCCACCAGTCCGCCCCACAGCCCCGCGAGCGCCACCTGGGTCCAGACGACGCTCACGCGCTCACCCGGCCTTCGCCCACCGCTCGCGGAGGTCCAGCAGGCCCACGGGCTTCTCGGCGGGCACCGCGCGGGCCGCCACCCGGACCCCCTGGTCGGCCAGCTGCTGGAGCGTCGTCAGCTCGGCCTCCGCCAGGAAGACGGACGGGGAGACCTGCCTGCGGCCGGTGCCAAAGTGCACGTTGCCCAGATTCAGCTCATCCATGGCCAGCCCATGCGCGTGCGCGAAGGGCACCGAGGCCACATCCCTCAACAACACCAGGGTGCGCACACCGTCCTTGGACAGGGCGGCGAAGTCCACCTGGGACAGGGGCAGAATCTGCACCTCGATGGCGCTCTGGACGGCCAGGGCCATGGCCGCGCGGATGAGAGGGCTGGAGGCCGCCTCGTCATCCGCCACGACCACTCGGGAGACCTTGAGGAACGGGAGCCAGGCCTCGACGACCTGACCATGGATGAGGCGGTTGTCGACGCGGACCAGGGTGATCACGGCAGTCTCGAATCGCCGACCCGCGCGGGTCCGTCAAGTTCGCGGCTGCTGTGCCTCGCGAAGCAGGGCGGATGCGCAGGTGATGTTGCGCTGGCCGTGGGAAGCCAGCTGGTTGGCCATCTCCGGTAGCGACAGCTCCTCCGAGCGGAGCGAGTTCGCCTTCAGCAGCATGGGCAGGTTGACGCCAGCAAGGACCTCCACATTCATTCGCTGACACATCATCAGCGACTCCTTACAGGGCGTACCTCCGAAGAGGTCGGCCAGGATGATGACGCCCGCACCCTCATCCACGCGGGCAATCGCCTGCTTCATCTTCGCCCGGATATCCTCGACAGGAGTCCCAGGCTCGATGTTGCAGGTTGCCACCGCGGGAAGCTCTCCCACGATCTGCTCCGCGGTGGAGACCAGCTCCTCCGCCAGACGTCCGTGCGCTGCGACGACGAGGCCGACCATGTCCGCTCCTGACCAACCCCCCGAAGCTGCGTCCTACGCCTGAACGCTGCGCCGCGCAACTCCGGCGAAAGTTTCCGCCCTGACCTCTGACCTAAGCTGCCTCTTCCTGCCTCGAAAGCTAAGACGACCACAGCGGTGGTGCCCGAAATTTCGGGTCCGGCCGCGCACAGGGCTGTCGCCTGCCGGACGGGGGAGCGACACCGCTTCCCCCACACTCTACGAGATGCGGTGGCGACTTTCAGGGTGCGTTGAAATGAACGTTAGTCATTAGGCGCCGTATCAACCGCCAGGGCGGCGAGCAGGCATCCGGAGGTCGTCTTTGACGGCCGCTTTCAGCACGGCGGATTACTTGTGGGGACGCGGCGGGCCGGATGGGATGTGCCCGGCGTTGAACGCACCGGCCTGACTCCGGGGCGACGCGAGGACGTCATGGCCAAGACGAAGTTGCTGAAGCAAGGCGATGCGGTACCCGACATCACCCTCACCGGCGCGGGGGGGCAGTCGGTGCGGCTGCGTGATTTGGTGGGCCAGAAGGTGTTGGTCGTCTACTTCTATCCGAAGGACGACTCGCCCGGCTGCACGGCGCAGGCCTGCGGACTGAGGGACCAGTACGAGGACTTCGTCGCCGCGGGCGCGGAGGTGGTGGGCATCAGCGGTGATTCGGTGGGCTCGCACGAAGGCTTCGCGGCGAAGCACCGGCTGCCCTTCAAGTTGCTCAGCGACGCGCGCGGCGAGGCGCGCGAGGCCTTCGGTGTGTCCTCGTCCTTCCTGGGCCTGCTGCCTGGACGCGTCACCTTCGTGGTGGACCGGTCGGGCGTCGTCCGCGACAGCTTCGAGTCGCAGGTTCGCGTCGGCGAGCACGTGCGGCGCGCGCTCGAGCTGGTGCGCACGCTGGCGCAGGAAGGTGGCGCGCCGGCCTCCGCCGCCAAGTAGCGGACGGAAGGGGCACGCGCGCGGTGCCTCCGGGACCCAGCGCCCCGGAGCGCCGCCGCGGGGAGTGCGCCGCGGCGGACGGCCACGGCTTCGTCATGCAGAACACCGGGCTGCGCGCGTTCCGCGCGCGTTATCGTGGGCCCATGTTCATCTCTTCCGGTAGGCGGTGGGGCGTCGCGGTGCTGTCCCTGGGAATGCTGGGCGGTGCGTGCGCGGCGCGGCAGGACGTGGCGCCATCCGCTGAGGCGACGCAGGAGGCCCCGGCCATGGCAACGACGTTGACGTGCATGCTGAGTGGCCCGGCGCAGGTGCGCGCGGGCGAACCCGTGGAGCTGGTGTTCGAGCTCGGCAATCCCACGGCGCAAGCCCTGCGCGTGCTCGGCTGGCACACGCCGCTGGAGGGCGTCCTCAACGAAATCTTCGACGTGTCTCGCGACGGAGGCTCGCTCGACTACCGGGGGCCCATGGCGAAGCGCGCGCCGCCCACGGCCGACAGCTACCTCACCCTCTCCCCCGGCACGTCGGTGGAAGGCAAGGTGGACGTCGCCCGCTACTATGACCTGCAGACGCCCGGAACGTACCGCATCGCGTTCCGGGGCCCGCTGATGGACGTCGCCCGGGAGGGAGAGCCGGTGCCCGCTCCGAATGGCGGGTTCCGCCCGGCGGAAGTGCCGTGCCCCGTGGTGGAGGTCACCGTCACGCCCTGACGGCAAGGACGCGAGCCTCGCGCGGACCGCCCTGCCGCGCGAGGTGGCGCGCCGTCAGCCCGCCACCAGCCTGGCGCGCTGCCGCGCGGGACGGATGCGGGCAGTAGCGCCCGCGCCAAAGCGGAGGAAGTCCTCCTCCACGCCGTCGCTGAAGATGACGCCCTCCGACGCCATCCGCGACTCCAGCACCAGCTCGCGCTCCTCCGTCACGTCGCCCATCACCAGACTGGCGCCCGAGTGACGGCTGGCGAAGGGCTCGCGCACCACGAAAATCAGCCGCGGGTCCTCCCAGCCCAGGCGCACGGGCGCGCACGGCACCCCACCCGCGTGGGCCGTCACGCCTCGCGCCAGGTTGAAGATGGAGGACAGCCACCCGGTGGCGCCCGCGCCCGTGGACACCACCACGCCGCTGGAGGACTGGGACTCCTCCTCGTCGCCGGTGCGCAGCCGGTAGCGCGCGGACACATGGGAGCGCGCCCCGATGAACAAGTCGTTGAAGGCCAGCAGCCGCTGCCCGTCCTCCAGGCGCGCCTCCGCCAGGGTGACGCGCTTGAAGGCCGCTTTGCCCTCCAACACCCGCCGCACCGCCCCGCGCGCGCCCGAAACCGCATGGGGCAAGAGCACGCCGTCGAAGCGCTCCGGGTCCGGATTCACGCCCACCAGCGGCTGCTCGCCCACGTACTTCGCCACGTTCGCCACCAGCCCGTCCTGCCCCGCGACGACCACCACCTCCTTGCCGGTGAAGAGGAAGGTGGGCACCAGGCTCCGGTCCACCTGCTGCACCGGCAGCCCGAAGGACAGCGACTCCCGCAGCGTGTCCACGTTGCACCGGTAGGCTTCGTCCTCGCGGGTGAACTCGTCGAAGTCCTGGCCCGCGTGCTCCACGTAGAACTTCGCCTGCTTCCTGGTGTTGAAGCGCTCCACCAGGCCCGCCATGCGCGTGCGGCGCGTGACGAGCACGATCTTCTCGTACATGGTCCCCTCCCCGGCCTCAGCGCTCGCGGCCCTTGCCGCCCATCAGCGAGCGCAGGAGGTCCGGCGACACGTTCAGCTCGCCGATGCGCTGCGCGTTCTCCGCCATCTCCCGGAAGGCCAGGGCGATGTTGAGCGCCGGGTCCCCACCGCCCGCGGACGTGGCCATCAGCGTCTTCCAGTCCACCCCGCGCACGGGGGCCAGCGTCTTCTCCAGCGCGTACGCGCGGGCATCCGCGGCCTGCCGCTCGTTGTCGCTCCAGCGCGTCATCAGCGCGGCGCGCTGCTCCTCCACCGCGATGTCCGCGGCCATCTTCGCCTCGCGAATCTGCCGCTGCCGCGCCTCCACCGCCAGCTCCGTGGCCAGCTCGCTCTCCTTGATGCGCCGCTCCTGCTCCACCGCGGCGTTGCGGCGCGCGTAGATGGCCTCATCCGCGTCGCGTTGCAGCGCCTCGCGCGACTCGGCCTCCAGCGCCCGCGCCATCTCCGGCGCCGGCTTCACCGACAGCAGCGAGAAGGCCATGACCTCCACGCCCAGCGCCTTCACCGGCTCCGCGACGGCCAGGGCCGCCAGCACCTGCTGTTCAATGGCGTCCGAGCGCACCAACACCTCGCGCAGCGTCAGCCCCTGCACCACCGAGCGCGCCCGCACCTGCGCCACCTGCACCAGCCGCTCCTGGAGCTTCTCCGGGTCATCCGAGCGGTAGCGCCCCGTGGAGCCCAGTGAGTAGTCCAGCAACGATGCGAGCCGGCGCGGGTCCGTCACCCGCCACGTGAGCTGCCCTTGCAGCGTCACCGCCTGGAAGTCCCGCGTCACCTCGTTGAACACGAACGGCACGTCCGCGCTGGACAGCGGCACCGACACCAGCGTCGCCGACGGCTTCCAGTAGAAGAACGAGAGCCCCGCCCCCTCCTGGACCACCTTTCCCCCCTCGAACCGCATCACGTACGTCGTCGGTGCCGCCTTCATGTAGCCGATGACCATGGGCCCTCCGCCCGCCTTCGTGTCTTCAGGACACCTAGTTAGTGTCAAATAAACACGATTTCAAGTCAATGTGCGGAAGCGCGAGGTGCGGGCCCGCGGATGTCCGGTGCCGAATCACGGTTCATCCGCGTTGCGACACAAAGCACACAGGGCTCATGGACGAATGCGCCGGTCGTGCGCAGGGTGGCAGGAGCCCCGGCGTTGGCGTCAGTGATGCCGGGCCACGAGGAAGGGCACAGGGTGGCGACACACGAATGGCATCCGGTTGCAGCGGGATTTTCGCGCGCTGGCCATTCCGCCGCCGCACGCAGTTCCTACCTTTCGGGAGCACTTCGGGAGAGCGCATGCGGATCGCGGTGATTTCGGACCTTCATCTCGGGCGGCGTGATGCCGCCGACCACTTCGGGCACGACGACTCCGGCTTCCTGCGGTTCCTCCGTTTCTTGGAAGGCAACTTCGAGCGAATCGTGCTGCTCGGGGACGTCTTCGAGACGCTCACCCCGCGCACGCCCGGGCGGAAGGTGGCGGAGCTGCTGGCGGCCCGCGCGGCGCACCCGGAAATCGTCCGGCGCTTCGAGCTGCCGCGCTACCACTACATCCACGGCAACCACGACCTGGTGGCGGGCACCGTGCTGGGGGCGCCCGACCAGCTGATTCTGCAGGCTGACGGCGTGCGGATGCTGTTCACCCACGGACACCACCACGACTGGATGATTCGCAAGGCGCGCCTGCTGTCGGAGGCGGCGGTGTGGGCCGGGGCGTGGCTGCGGCGGATGCGGATGCGGGCGATGTTCCGCTGGTTCCAGGCGCTGGACTTGAAAATCACCAACGCGCTGCCGGACCCGGAGCGGTGCACCTTCCAGCGCTGGGCCATGGCGCGGGCCAACGCGCATCACGCGGACGTCGTCGTCACCGGCCACACCCACCTGGGCCTGCGGGTGGAGCACGGCAGCAAGCTGTTCCTCAACAGCGGCACGTGCTCGGAGGGGCAGTTCTCCTTCCTCAGCCTGGACACCCGGGCCGCGAGCTACTCGCTGCACACCACCTGGTAGCCTCTGGCCCGCGAGCGGGCGGGGAGGCGGCGGAGAGCCAGGTCCGCCGCTTCTTCCTCCCCCATCCCGCGGGAGGGGGAAGTAACATTGGCGGATGTTCAGGCGGCTCACGGAAGCGCTGCGCGTCCTGACGCGACGCTCCCCGACAAGAGGTCCCGGCCCCACGCCGGGTGCCCCCCGGCAGATGCTCCTCGCCGACGTGTCCGCTGACGCGCGGCCCCGGACGAAGAAGCCGGCCGCGCGCCGGTCTCCCCCCCGCACCACCCGGCTGGCGCGCTACTTCGACCTCCACGATGACTTCCGCATCCCCGGCCGGCCCGAGCTGAGCGACCCGGTGGCGGTGGAGCTCCACCGGAAGCTGGACTCCGTCTGGCTCTTCACCTCCGGCGCCCGCGTGCGGAGCGTGGGCAGGCTGCGCCTGACGGTGACGCCGCCCGGACCGCCGCTGGACTTCTCGCTCGCGGGCGCGGGGCTCACCCCCGTCGTCTCCGCGCGGGTGGCCTCCGTCTTCCGGGAGCTGGCGCCCGATGACGTACAGCTGCTCCCGGTGGAGGTGGAGGACCGCGACGAGCCCCACTTCATCCTCGTCGCCACCCGGCTGGTGCGCTGCATCGACGACCGGGCCTGCGCGGAGGTCATCCACTACACCGCCGAGGACGGCCTCCCCGAGCGCGTGGGGCACTACCGCAACGTCAGCGGACTCCGGGTGGACCCCACGAAGACGAACGGCGCCCGGGTGTTCCGCACCTGGGGCTGGCCGGTGAGCCTCATCGTGTCAGAGGGCATCAAGGAGGCCCTGGAGCATGCCGGCATCACCGGCGCGCGCTTCGCCGAGGTGACGGAGCCGCCGCGCAAGTCCCGCCGGAAGAAGACCGCCGCCAAGAAGTCCCGGCCCAAGCGCCGCTGAGCCCGCGCCGCCTCCAGCCCCCACGGTTCCAACAGATTTGCCACCCGACTGGAAACTTGTGGGGTAGGGGCACTGACAATATCTTACTCGTTTTCCAGCAAATACCTGGGGACGACGTTGGACAACGAGGACAGCTCATTCGGCAAGTACCGGCTTGTCCAGCAGTTGGCGACCGGTGGGATGGCCCAGCTCTATCTGGCCTCCATCGACGGCCCCGACGGGTTCTCCAAGTCCTGCGTCATCAAGCGCGTGCTGCCGGAGTACGCCAGCCTGGAGTCGTTCAGCCGCATGTTCGCGGACGAGGCGAAGGTCGCCGCGCTGCTGACGCACCCGAACATCGTGCAGGTCTTCGACTTCGGGCGGGTGGACGGCCAGTACTACCTGGCCATGGAGTGGATTCAGGGCCACTCGTTGGACCGGCTGCTGCGACAGGCGCTCCGGAGCAGCCGGGTGGTGGGGATTCGCGTGGCGGTGGACGTGGGGCTCGCGGTGGCGGACGCGCTCGCGTACGCGCACGCGAAGACGCTGCCGGATGGAACGCCGCTCAAGCTGGTGCACCGCGACGTCACGCCGGGCAACGTGCTGGTGTCGCGCGACGGCATCATCAAGCTGGCGGACTTCGGCATCGTGAAGAGCGCCGTCAACGCGGAGCGCACCGTCGCCGGGGTGGTGAAGGGCAAGTATCCGTACATGTCCCCGGAGCAGATCACCAGCAAGGAGCTGGACCACCGCTCCGACCTGTATTCGCTGGGCATCGTCCTCTACGAAGCCGCCACCGGGCGCCGCCTGTTCAAGCGCGACACGCTGGAGGCCACCATCATGGCCGCGTCCCAGGCGAACGTGCCGCCGCCGTCGGAGGGGACGCCCGACTTCCCCGCGGAGCTGGAGCGCATCATCCTCCGGCTGCTGCGGAAGGAGCCCGCCGCGCGCTACCAGAGCGCCCGGGAGCTGCGGGACGACTTGGAGCGCTTCCGCGCCGCCCAGCAGTGGGCGTCGGGAACGCATGAGATGGCGGCGCTCGTCGCCGAGCTGTTTCCGTCCAGCGTCACGGGCCCGCCGCCCACCGCGCTGCCCGCCTCCAGCACCTCCCATGGCAGCAGCTCCTCCACGGGCCGGACGCCCGCCCCCAGCGCCGAGCGCGAGCCGAGCGGCACCTCCGCCACCACGCGGGCGCATGGCGAGGTGGAAGCGCCACGCGAAGGGAGCGCCCAGGGCTTTCCGTGGGCAATCGCCCTGGCCGCGGGCTGCGCGGCCGTGGGCACAGCGCTGTTCTGGTACCTGGCCCCCTGAGCGGCTGCCGCCCGGCGCGGCCGGCGCGGCAACGAGATTCCGATGAAACAGAAGACGTGGATTGCCGTCATCATCCTGGGCACGCTCGCCGCCAACGTGGTGGCCTATCGCGTGGTGCGCGGTCGGCGCGACAGCCCTCCCGAGCTCACGCCGGACGCCGTCACCCGGGTCCCCACGCCTCCGCCGCCCGCCGCGCCGGTGGAGCCGCCGCGGGAGGACCCGAATGAAGGGCTTGCCAGAGCCCGCCGCGCCGCGGGCCTGGCCGCGCTGGAGGACCGGGACTACGACGCGGCCGTCGCCGACTTCACGGAGGCGCTGCGGCTGCGCAAGGACGACCAGGGCGACCTCGTGGAGCTGCTGCGCATCGCGGCCGAGCTGCGGACGCGGGAACAGGCGCGCCAGCAAGGCGAGCAGGCCCGGGCCCAGCGCGAGCCCACGCCGGCCCCCGCCCGCTCCGTCCAGCGCACGCGGCCAGCGCGCGGCACGGCCCGGGCTCAGCCTCGCCAGGAGTCCACTTCCACGGAAGAGGCGCGCGGCGGCCTGCTGCTGGTGACGTCCACGCCCCCCGGGCTGATGGTGCGGGTGGACGGCAAGCCCATGGACCTCACGCCGGCCCGGCTGCCGCTGCGCGCGGGGACGTACCGCGTGGCGCTCGCGCAGGGTGAGCGCACGCTGGCCGAGGAGACGGTGGTGCTGGGCGAGGACGACGTGCGCTCCCTCAACCGCGACCTCACCGCGCAGCTCACTCCCGCGCCAAGGTCCTCGGCGACCGCACCGGCGCCCGGGGAGTCGCCGCCGCCCACGGCGCCCGCGCCCACCAGCCCCGCCGCCAC
>NZ_JABXEP010000138.1:0-21984 GCF_013372605.1 Myxococcus sp. AM009 | reverse complement strand
CCCCCGGGCGCCCCCGGGCCCCGCTGGAGCGCGAACAGCCGCGCCACGTACTTCCCTATCTGGTCCGCCTCCAGGTTCACCTTCGCCCCCACACCCCGCGCCTTCAAGGTGGTGCGCTCCTGCGTCTCCGGGATGAGCTGCACCCGGAACCGGTCCGCCTCCAGCGTGTTGACGGTGAGGCTGATGCCGTCAATGGCCACAGAGCCCTTCTCGATGAAGTACGGCGCCAGCGCCTCCGGCAGCCGGAACCCCATCACCCAGGAGCCGCCCTCCGGGTACGTCTCCAGCACCTCACTGACGGCGTCCACGTGGCCTGAGACCAGGTGCCCGCCCAGCCGGTCCCCCAGCGCCAGGGCCCGCTCCAGGTTCACCCGGTCTCCCGGCTTCACGGCGCAGAGCGTCGTCCGCCGCAGCGTCTCCGGCGCGGCCTGCACGCGGAAGCTGTCGCCCGTGCGCTCCACCACCGTGAGGCAGGCGCCGTTGACGGCAATCGACTCGCCCAGCTCGAAGGCCGCCGCGCCCAGCGAAGTGTGAATCCACAGGTCGGTCATCCCGCCGGGGATGACACGCTCCACCCTGCCGAGGTCCTGAATGAGGCCGGTAAACATGGGGCCGCTTATAACGGACCCGCCCCGCCCGCGCCCACGGCCGCTCGTGTCCTACAGCAGCGCCTGGAGCAGGATGTCGTCGCCGTGGCGTTCGAAGGTGAGGTCCTTCACCGCCAGGGCCTGGGCCATCTCCTTCACGCCCAGGTCGCCGGCCCAGGACAGGCCCGGGCTGCCAATCAGCTTGGGCGCCAGGAAGAGCGACAGCGAGTCCGCCAGGTGCCCGCGCAGGAAGGAGCCGTACAGCTCCGCGCCGCCCTCCACCATGACGTGGTTGTGGCCCCCCTTCGCCAGCCGCCGCAGCAGGGCCTTGAGGTCCACCTGCCCCGCCTTCTGACGCAGCTGCCAGACGTCCACGCCCTGGGCCAGGAAGCGCCGCGCCTTGCGGCCCTCCGGGTCCTCCAGCGTGGCCACCACGGTGGGCGCCGCGCTGCGCTGCGTGAAGACGGTGTGGCCCGGAGACAGGCGCAGGTGGCTGTCCACCACCACGCGCAGCGGGTCCTTCCCGCCGCCTCCGGGCAGCCGCGTGGTCAGCTTCGGGTCGTCCTTCCGGACGGTGTTGGCGCCCACCAGGATGACGTCCACCGAGTCACGCAGCCGGTGGACCCAGGCGCGCGCCGGCGCCCCCGTCACCCAGCGCGAGTCACCGGTGGCGGTGGCCAGCTTTCCGTCCAGCGTCACCGCCGCCTTGAGCGTCACCCACGGCAGGCCGGTGCGAATCACCTTGAAGAAGGGCCGGTTGAGGCGGTCCGCATCCTCCGCGAGCACGCCCGTGAGGACCTTCAGGCCGGCGCGCCGCATCCGCGCCACGCCCTTGCCGCTCACCTTCGGGTTGGGGTCCGCCGACGCGCAGATGACGCGCCGGACGCCCGCCTCGATGATGGCCATGCTGCACGGCGGGGTGCGCCCGTAGTGGTCGCACGGCTCCAGCGTGGTGTAGAGGTCCGCGCCCTTCGCGCGCGCGCCGGCGGCCTCCAACGCCACGACCTCCGCGTGCGCGGTGCCCGCCTTCTTGTGGTAGCCGCGGGCGATGATGCGCCCGCCCTTCACCAGCACCGCGCCCACGACGGGGTTGGGGCTGGTACGGCCCAGGCCCTTGGCGGCTTCCTCCAGCGCGATGCGCATGAAGAACTCAGCCACCGCCCGGTCGAAGTCCGCCGCGCGCTTCGCCCGGGGCGCCCGGGTCGCTTCCAACCTTGCCCGTGTCAGCAGCCGCATGTGCTTCCTCTAACCGCCCTTGTCCACCGGTGCCGTGGGCGGCGCCTGGCGCTGCTCGCGCGCCTCCGCCTCGCGCAGGGCCTTCAGCTCGTCCATGAACTCCGCGATGTCGCGGAAGCTGCGGTACACAGACGCGAAGCGGACATAGGCCACCTCGTCCAGTTGCCGCAGCCGGCGCATGATCTCCTCGCCGATGACGGACGAGGGCACTTCCTTCTCGCCCATGCCCTGCAGCTGCCGCTCGATGGCGACCACCGTCTCCTCGAGATGGTCCGCGGACACGGGTCGCTTCTCACAGGCCTTCTTCAGCCCGTTGACGATCTTCTCCCGGTCGAACGCCTCGCGCCGCCCGTCCTTCTTCACGATGAGCGGATAGAGCTCCTCCACCCGCTCATACGTGGTGAAGCGGCGCTTGCAGGCCAGGCACTCGCGGCGCCGCCGGATGACGGAGCCCTCGTGTGACTCGCGGGAGTCGATGACCTTGTTCTCGGCGTCCTGACAGAAGGGGCAGCGCATGGAAGGGGACGGCCCGCCAGCCTACTTCAACCGCGAGGCGTAGAGCGGGAATCCCTGTGAGAGCTCCTTCACCTGCCCCTTGATGCGGGCCAGCGCGGCGTCGTCCTGCGCGGCGTCCAGCGCCTCGCCGATGAGCCGCCCCACCACCGCCATCTCCGCCTCGCGCATGCCGCGCGTGGTGATGGCCGGCGTGCCCACCCGGACGCCGGACGTGGTCATCGGCTTCTCCGGGTCGAACGGAATCATGTTCTTGTTCACGGTGATGCCGGCCTTGCCGAGCACCTCTTCGGCCACCTTGCCCGTGAGCTTCTTGGGGCGCAGGTCCACCAGCATCAGGTGGTTGTCCGTGCCGCCGGACGTCAGCCGCAGGCCGGCGCGCAGGAGCGCCTCCGCCAGCGCCTTCGCGTTGGCGACCGTCTGCCGCTGGTACGCCTTGAACTCCGGCGACAGCGCCTCCTTGAAGGCCACCGCCTTGCCAGCGATGACGTGCATCAGCGGGCCGCCCTGGATGCCGGGGAAGATCTGGCTGTTGATGCTCTTGGCGTATTGCTCGCGGCTCAGCACCAGGCCGCCGCGCGGGCCACGCAGCGTCTTGTGCGTGGTGCTGGTGACGATGTCCGCCACCGGCACCGGCGAGGGATGCACACCCGCGGCCACCAGGCCGGCGATGTGCGCCATGTCCACCAGCATGGCCGCGCCCACCGCGTCGGCGATCTCACGGAACTTCGCGAAGTCCAGCGTGCGAGGGTACGCGCTGGCGCCCACGACGATGACCTTCGGCTTGTGCTCCCTGGCCAGCGACTCCACCTGCGCGAAGTCGATGGTCTCCGTGTCACGCGTCAGGCCGTAGTGGACGACCTTGTAGAGCTTGCCGGAGAAGTTGAACGTGGCGCCGTGGGTGAGGTGGCCGCCGGAGTTGAGGTCCAGCGACAGCATGGTGTCGCCCGGCTTCATCAGCGCCATGAAGGCGCCCATGTTGGCCTGGCTGCCGGAGTGCGCCTGCACGTTGACCGCGTCCGCGCCGAACAAGTCCCGGGCGCGGGCGATGGCCAGACTCTCCGCGACGTCCACCACCTCGCAGCCGCCGTAGTAGCGCTTGCCGGGGTAGCCCTCCGCGTACTTGTTGGTGAGCACCGAGCCCACCGCCTCCATCACCGCCGGAGAGACGAAGTTCTCCGAAGCGATGAGCTCCAGCCCCTCCTCCTGGCGCTGGGTCTCCTCGCGGAGGACGCGGGCAATCTCCGGGTCCACTTCGGCCAGCGTACGGATGTTCTCCATGGCGGATTCCCTCGAACGACGGGTACGGCGGGGCCGTTAGCCCTGGGACTCGGCCTCGCGAATCATCTGGACGCGCCGCTCGTGGCGGCCGCCTTCGAAAGCAGTGCTGAGGAACGCCTCCAGGATGGCGCGGCCCACGCCGGCCCCCACCACGCGCTGGCCCAGGCACAGCACGTTGGCGTCATTGTGGGCCCGGGCCATACGGGCCTCGAACTCCGTGGTGCACAGGGCCGCCCGGATGCCCTGGTGCTTGTTGGCGACGATGCTCATGCCAATACCGGTGCCACACACCAGCACGCCCAGGGTGGCCTGCCCGGACGCCACGGCGCGGGACACCCGCGCGGCGAAGTCCGGATAGTCCACCGAGTCCCGCGTGACGGGACCCACGTCTTCGTGGGCCACGCCCCGCGCGGTGAGCGCCGACACCAGCTCCTGCCGGAGCTCCAGGCCCGCGTGGTCTGAAGCGAGGATGACTTTCACGCGGGGTTCTCCTGGGACGGCTAGAAGCGCTTGAACACCAGCACGGCGTTGGTGCCGCCGAAGCCAAACGAGTTGCTCATCACCGCGTCCACCCGGGCCTCACGCGCCTGGTTGGGCACGTAGTCCAGGTCGCAGTCCGGGTCGGGCGACGTCTGGTTGATGGTGGGCGGCAGGAGGTTGCGCGTCAGCGCCAGCGCGCTGACCACGGCCTCGAAGCCCCCCGCCGCGCCGAGCATGTGGCCCGTCATCGACTTGGTCGACGACACGGCGACCTTGCGCGCGTGGTCCCCGAACACCGCCTTGATGGCCTTCGTCTCATTCGCGTCGTTGAACGGCGTCGAGGTGCCGTGGGCGTTGATGTAGCCCACGTCCTCCGGGTTCATCCCCGCGGATTGGAGCGCCAGCCGCATGCAGCGCGCCGCGCCCTCGCCCTCCGGGGCCGGTTGGGTGACGTGGTACGCGTCCGAGTTGGCGCCGTACCCCACCACCTCCGCCAGGATGTTGGCGCCGCGCTTCTTCGCGGCCTCCATCTCCTCGAGCACCAGGATGCCCGCGCCCTCGCCCATGACGAAGCCGTCACGCTCCTTGTCGAAGGGACGGCTGGCCCCGGCCGGATCATCATTGCGCGTGGACAGCGCCTTCATCACCGAGAAGCCACCCAGCCCCAGCGGGGTGATGGCCGCCTCGGCGCCGCCGGCGATGACCGCGTCCGTCTCACCCAAGCGGATGGACTTCCAGGCCTCGCCAATGGCGTGGGCGCTGGTGGCGCACGCGGACACCGGCGCCCAGTTCGGCCCCTTGCAGTTGTACCGCATGGAGATGAGGCCCGGCGCCATGTTGATGATCATCTGGATGATGAAGAAGGGCGACAACCGGTCGAACCCCTTCTCCAACCCCTTGCGGTGCTGCTCTTCCAGCGAAGAGATACCGCCGATACCCGAGCCGACGATGACGCCGACCTTCTCGGGGATGTAGCCGTGCGGCTTGTCTGGACCGACGGGTAGCCCTGACTCCTCCACCGCCATCTGCGCGGCGGCGAGCGAGAACTGCGCATACAGGTCCATCCGGCGCACTTCGCGCTTCTCGATGAACTTCTCGGGCTCGAAGTCCTTCACCTCACCCGCGATGCGCGTGTCGATCTTCCCAACGTCAAAGCGCGTGACCTGGGCAATACCCGACGTGCCGGCGATCAACGCCTGCCAGTTCTTCTCGGTTCCGGTTCCCAGAGCCGAAACGAGCCCGGTTCCGGTGACGACGACTCGACGTTGTGACACGGTCCTCTCCGGTGGCGCCTGGGACACCGGGGACGCCGCGCATCACGCGGCGTCGCCCCGCACCCCGGCACGCCGTGGTGCTACCTACTTCTTGTGGGTGTTGATGTAGTTGGTGGCGTCGGCGACGGTCTTGATGTTCTCCGCCTCTTCGTCGGGAATCTCGACCTCGAACTCCTCTTCCATCGCCATGACGAGCTCCACGATGTCGAGGCTGTCCGCGCCCAGGTCCTCGATGAAGGAGGACTCCGGCTTGATCTCATCCTCTCCGACACCGAGCTGGTCGGCGATGATGGACTTGACCTTGGCCTCAATGGTTGACGTCGACATAAGTGTAGAACCCTCCAGGAACCAGATGTGGCCCGGCTGGCTTCCCGGACCATGTCGAAAGCGGGCGCGGTATATCCCACGCCCGGCGGCAATCCAACCGTGGGTTACATGTACATGCCGCCGTTGACCTTCAGGACCTCGCCGGTGATGTAGGACGCGGCGTCCCCGGCCAGGAAGACGACGGCGCCGGCGACCTCTTCTGGATTGCCCAGCCGCCCCAGGGGGATGCCCTCCAGCATCTTCTGGCGCATCTCGTCATTGATCTGATGCGTCATGTCCGTCCCGATGAAGCCGGGGGACACGGCGTTGACGCGGATGTTCCGGCTGGACAGCTCGCGGGCCACGGACTTCGTCAGGCCAATGAGCCCCGCCTTGGACGCCGAGTAGGCCGCCTGACCGCCGTTGCCCATCTCCCCCACCACGGAGGTGATGTTGATGATGGCGCCGCCCTTCTGCTTCATCATGGGCCTGCTGGCGGCGCGGATGAGCGAGAAGGCGCCCTTGAGGTTGGTGTCCAGCTGCTTGTCCCAGTCCTCGTCCTTCACCCGCATCACCAAGCCGTCCACCGCGACGCCCGCGTTGTTGACGAGCACGTCCAGCCGGCCGTGGCCCTTGACGATGCCGTCCACGGCGCTGGCGCAGGCGGCGCTGTCGGACACGTCGAAGCGAATGGCCTCCGCCTTGGCGCCCTCCGCCTGGAGCAGGGCCACCGTCTCCTGGGCCGCCGCTTCATTGCCCGCATAGCTGATGACCACGGTGGAGGCCCCCGCCTTGGCGAAGGCCACCGCGCACGCCCGGCCGATGCCGCGCGAGCCACCCGTCACGAGCACGACCTTGTCCTTGAAGCCGCTCATGGTGCCACCCCCAGTGCCGCGAGCGCCTTGTCCAGGCTCGCGGAGTCCTCGACGTTGAACAGCTCGATGTCCTTGGTGATGCGCTTGACCAGCCCCACCAGCACCTTGCCCGGCCCCAGCTCGATGATGCGGGTGACGCCTTCGGCCTTCAGCGCCTCCACGCACTCAATCCAGCGCACCGGCGAGCTCACCTGCTCCAGGAGCAGCGGCACCACCCGCGACGCGTCCGCGTTGGGCCGGGCCTCCACGTTGGTCACCACCGGCACGGACGGCGCGGACACCGGGATGCGGCCCAGCACCTCCGCCAGCCGGGGCTGCACCGGCGACATCAGCGCGCAGTGGAAGGGGGCGGACACCGGCAGGGCCATCACTCGCCTGGCGCCGGCCTCCTTGCACTTCACCCCGGCGCGCTCCACCGCCGCGGCGTCACCGGCGATGACCGTCTGCTCGGGCGAGTTGTAGTTCGCCGGCGACACCACCTGCCCCTCGGCCGCCGCGTCGCAGGCCGCCTTCACCTTCTCCGGCACCAGGCCCAGCACCGCGGCCATGGCGCCCACGCCCGCGGGCACCGCCTCCTGCATGAAGGTGCCCCGCGCGCGCACCGCCCGGGCCGCGTCGCCCAGGTCCATGGAGCCCGCGGCCACCAGCGCCGAGTACTCGCCCAGCGAGTGCCCCGCCACGAAGGACGGCGCCGGCCCCCGCTTCGCGAACACCGCGTGCGCCGCCAGCGACACCGTGAGGATGGCCGGCTGGGTGTTGGCCGTGAGCTTCAAGGCCTCGTCCGGGCCCTCGAAGCAGAGGGTGGAGAGCTTCTCCCCCAGGGCGGCGTCGACCGCGTCGAACACGGCCCGGGCCTCGGGGAACTTTTCATACAGGTCCTTGCCCATCCCCACGGCCTGGCTGCCCTGCCCGGGGAACACGAACGCGACCTTCGACATGCGGACTCTGCCTCCTCTTCAGCGGCCGGGGCCGCAGCCTCTAATCGGAAACGCCCGCGTCTGTCGCCCTTTTTCCCTTCGGGTGGGTCGGAAGCCACGCCCCCGCGCGTTCGATGCAACGCGTCAACTCCGCCTGCACGCCGCCCTCCGCCATGGCCAGCGCCGCGCCCAGCGCGTTGAAGAGGGCCCGGGGCGTGGAGCGCCCATGCGCGACGATGCCCACCCCCTGGATGCCCAGCAGGGGCGCCCCGCCGTATTCGGCGTAGTCCACCACCCGGCGCAGCCCGGCCAGCGCGGGCTGGAGCAGCATCGCCCCCACCTTCTCCGCCAGCCCTCCGCGCCGCTCGATGGCCTGCCGCAGCAGGCCAATGACGCCCATGCCCACGCCCTCGGATGTCTTCAGGACGACGTTTCCGGTGAAGCCGTCCGTCACCACCACCTGCACCTCGCCGGAGAAGAGGTCCTTGCCCTCCACGTAACCCACGAAGTCCAGATCCGAGCGCCGCAGCAGCTCGCTGGCCTCCCGGGTGAGCGGCGTCCCCTTGGAGGACTCCTCTCCATTGGAGAGCACGGCCACCCGGGGCCGGGCCACGCCCATGCGCGCGCGCACGTAGGCCTCTCCCATGACGGCGAACTGGGCCAGGTGCGACGGGCGGCAGTCCACGTTGGCGCCCGCGTCCAGCAACAGGCAGCGACCGCCGCCCTTGAGCGCGGGGAAGAGCGCGGCGATGGCCGGACGCTCCACGCCCGGCAGCCGCCCCAGCGAGAGCAGCCCCCCGGCCATGACGGCGCCGGAGTTGCCCGCCGAGACGAGCGCCTCCGCCCGGCCGTCCCGCACCAGCTCGAAGCCCACCCGGAGGGAGGAGTCCCGCTTGCGGCGGAAGGCGGCCGAGGCGTGCTCGTCCATCTCCACGACCTCCGAGGCGTGGTGGACCTGGAGGTTGGCCGGAGGCCTCAGCTTGCCCAGCAGGGGCGCCACCTTCGCCTCGTCGCCCACCAGGAGCACCTCATGGCCGGGGTGGGCCCGCGCGAAGAGCACCCCACCCTCCACGGGGGCGGCGGGCGCGTGATCGCCGCCCATGGCATCCAGCACCAGCCTCATCCCCACCCTCTCCTTGCCCGCCAGGCGTCCCGGCGGCTGTTGGTGTCGGTATCCCACCCGCCGGGGGGCGGGCGGCGCGCAGCACAGCAGGAACCCTCCAGGGGGGCAACGACTGGCTGACACGCCCTGGGGCGTGGCCAGAAGAATGGCGCCTGTGCCATGGGCGTTGTCACCGGGCACCGTCCGGGATAGACGGTGCCCGGGAGATATCGGGCCCTCCCGCGTTGCCGCATTGACTCGGGGGCTTCGAGCCGCTAGGGTCCGCCGCCTTCCGAAGCCGGACATGGAGTACGGGAGCCTTCGTGCGACCGCCCCAGGCCGGCTTCGAGCAGAGAGAGTGTTGCGCACGGAGCCGGGGACCCCGGCACAGCGCGAAAGACTTTGGACTCAACCGGTCCGGACCGGCGCGAACGCTCCGGGTCGGAGTCGAATATAGAGGTGAGCCGTGGGTGTCCCCAAGAAGCGTACTTCGAAGATGCGTCGTGACCGCCGTCGTGCGGCCAACAACAACCTGCGGAGCGCCGTGCAGGTGACCAAGTGCCCGAACTGCAAGGAGCCGGTGATGCCTCACCGCGCCTGCACGTCCTGTGGCCAGTACAAGGGCCGTGAAGTCGTGGCTCAGGCCGAGGCCTGACGCACTGCCGAAGACAGCGCCCTCCCCGGGTGCTGTGAAACACGACGGGCCGCGCCTCCATCCCGTGGAGGCCGCGGCCCTTGTCGTTTCCGGGGCCCCCCTCACGAGGCGGCCCCGCGCTCCAGGCGCACTTCAGTTGCTGAGCTTGATGTTCTTCAGCGGCGCCAGCCGCGGGTCCACGGGCCGGGTGTCACAGGCGCAGGCGACGTCGTTGCGGTTCGCGCCGCACTGCGAGCACAGGCCCTTGCAGTCGTCCCGGCACACGGCGCTCATCGGCAGGGCCAGCAGGAGCTGCTCGCGAACGATGGGGTCCAGGTTGATGACCTTCCCGTCGAACAGCTCCTGATCCGCGTCGTCCAGCCCGAAGGAGCCGCCAGACTCTCCCTGGCTGCGCTCCTTCTTCTCCATGGCCTTCTCGTCGTCATCCTTGAAGTCGTCGCCCCGGGCCAGCGACTCAGGCACCAGGTTGAGCGTGAATTCCACGGGGACCTTCGTGGCCACGTCGGTGAGGCAGCGCTTGCAGGGGCTGGTGACGTCCACCGTGAAGCGCCCCTCCAGCAGCACGCCGCCGCCCAGCTTGCGCAGCGACGCCTTCAATGTCGCCGGGGCCGTGGCCCGGAATCCGGTATCCTCGCCGGAGGCCGCGCCTCCCAGCGTCTCACCGAGCAGCTCGAGATTGACGGGCTCCTCGAGCTTCAGCCCTGCGTCCTTGATTTGATCAACCTTTACGAGCATTTACGCTGCTTCCAGGCAAAAAGGGGCGCGCAACATAGAGGGCGGCCCCTCCAGCGTCAACACGCCCTCGTGCAACACCGCCACGAAGATGTCACCGCGCCGTCACCCCCGATGGGCCGGCCTTCGTGGATTCTCTCAATAACGTTTTGATAGGTTCGAATCGATGCACGGACACGGCTGGCGGTTGCGCGGGTGGGCCCTCCTCCTGGTGCTGGGCCTGGGTGCCCGACCGGGCTGGAGCCGGCCCCTCTTTCCTGCGCCTGTTCTCTCGCAGCTCGGCCCGGCCAGTCCGGCCATCACCGAGGCCCGTGAGCAGTTCGACCAGGGTGACTTCGAAGCGGCGCGGCGCACCCTCCTGGAAGGCCTGGACGCGCCGGACCTGACGGATGATCAACTGGTGGAGATGTACCGCCTGCTGGGCCTGACGGGCCTCTACCTGGGGGACGAGCCCCAGGCACGCGACGCCTACGAGAAGCTGCTCCAGGCCCGGCCGGACTATGAGCTCCCCCGCAGCTCCCCGCCCAAGGTGCGCGCGCTCTACGCCCGCATCCGCGAGGACATCAAGAGCCGGCGCGTCCGCCCCGTCACCCTGGACGTGGACCCCATTCCTGATCCGCCGGGTGGCGAGCCCGTCGTCGTGGAGGCCGCCATCCAGGACCTGGCGCTGGGCGCCCGCGCGCGCCTCTTCTACCGGCGCGTGGGTGACGAGGCCTACAGCTCGGTGGACTTCGCGCGTGAGCGAGGCCCCGACGGCCGCCCCCGCGAGCGCTACCGCGCGGTGCTGCCGGCCTACGAGGTGCCCACCGAGGCCGAGGCCTACGAGATGGAGTACTACTTCGAGGTCGCGGACGCGGCGCAGCGCCGGCTCGCGGGCCGGGGGGACTCCTTCCAGCCGCTCATCTTCCAGGTGGCGCCCCAGGCCGTGCGCGCCAGCGCCGCCGACGCCGCGACCTCCCGCCCCTGGTACAAGAGCCCCTGGCTCTGGGTGGGCGTGGGCGCGGTGGCCATTGGCGCCACCGCCGGCATCGTGGCGTTGACCTCCTCCGAGGAGCGAGGCCGCGTCCCCATCACCATCCGCGTGGAGCCCCCCGTCCCATGAGCCTGCGCCTCCTGTCCGCGCTGTTGCTGATCGGCCTTGCCGCGTGTGGCCCCGACGCCGAGCCCGCCGGCCGCTTTCCGCTCGCCCTGACGATGGAGCGCGCGGTGGCCAACGACGTCCAGGCCCTGCAGGTGGCCGTGGTGACGCGGGGCTCCAGCCGCAGCTGCACCGAGCTTCAGCGCACGTGCCTGGGCACCCAGGTGCGGCGTGACGACCTGGTGGCGCTGAAGGACGCCCAGGGCCGCGAGGGCCGGGTCCTCCGCTTCCCGGTGGACCTGGCGACCCTCCAGTCGGGTGGAAGCCTGGAGCTGGCGGTGGACGTGCCGGTGGGCCGAGATTACGCGCTCGTCATCGAGGCCATCACCACGGGGACCCCGCCCGGCTTCCTGGGGAGCTCCTGCAACTACCTCCGGGAGGTCAACGCGGGCGACAACGCCCCGGTGATTGCCGCGCCCCTGACGCTGACCGGTGGAGATTGCAATCCGTCCATCGCGCCATGAGCGCGGCCGGACTCAAGAGGACTTCATGTCGCGCATCCTGATTATCGAGGACGAGCAGGACCTGGCGGGCCTCGTCGACTACAACCTGCGGGCCGCGGGCTTCGAAACGGAGACGGCCAGCACCGGCGCGGGCGGGCTCGCCAAGGCGCGCGCGCAGCCGCCGGACCTGGTGCTGCTGGACTTGATGCTGCCGGACGTGGCGGGCAGCGAGGTGCTGCGCATGCTCAAGACGGACACCGAGCTGCGCAAGGCGTCCGTCATCATCGTCAGCGCGAAGGGCCAGGAGACCGACCGGGTGCAGGGCCTGGAGCTGGGCGCGGATGACTACGTGGTGAAGCCCTTCTCCGTCCGGGAGCTCCTGCTGCGCGTCAAGGCCGTGCTGCGCCGGGCGGACGCGGAGGACGGACCCGCCGCGGTGCTCGCCTCCGGCGACATCAGCCTGGACACCACCCGCCACCAGGTGCGCGTGAAGGGCGAAGAGGTCCTCCTCACCGCGCTGGAGTTCCGCCTGCTGCGCACGCTGCTGGAGCGCTCGGACCGGGTGCAGACGCGCGAGGTGCTGCTGTCGGACGTCTGGGGCATCCAGGCGGAGATTCACACCCGCACCGTGGACACGCACATCAAGCGGCTGCGCGAGAAGCTGGGCCCCGCCGGAGACATCATCGAGACGGTGCGCGGCGTGGGCTACAAGCTCAGCCCCGCGTAAGGCCGCCCCGCCCATGCCCCTGCGCGCAACGCTCCTCCCGCTCCTGCTGCCCGCCGTCGTCGTCGCGACGCTCGTCGCCCTCCTCGACGGGCCGAAGGAGGTCGTCGCCGCGGCGCTCGTCGCGCTCGCCGGCTCCCTCATGTCCCTGGGCGTGAGCCGCGGAACACTGCAGCGGCAGCTCGACCTGCTGGCCCGCCACACCCGGGACCGCGCCGAGGGCGGCCCCCCCACCTCGGCCCCCGTCGTCCCCGAGCGGCTGGACGAGGTGGCCGGCCTCGAGGGCGCCATCGACTCGCTGCACGCCCAGCTGTCCGCGCGAAACACGGTGCTCCACCAAGACGCGCGCACCCTCACCGCCGTGCTGGACGGCATGGCGGAGGGCATCTGGGTGACGGACGACGAGGGCACGGTGGTGCGCCACAACGACGCCCTCCGGGCCATGCTGGATTCCACGAGCAACCCGCTCACTGGCCAGCGCCCCCTGGCGCTCATCCGGAACGAGGCGCTGCACGACGCCGTGATGCGCGCCTGCCGGGAGAGCGCGTCCAGCCACCTGGAGCTCACGCTGGACGGCCTCTTCCCGCGCACGCTCTCCATCCGGGTGACACCGCTGGCCAAGGATTTGCCGGGCAGCGCCGCCGTCTTCCACGACGTCACCGAGCTGCGCCGGCTGGAGAAGGTGCGCAAGGACTTCGTGGCCAACGTGTCGCACGAGCTGCGCACGCCGATTACCGCCGTCCGCGGCTACGCGGAGACGCTCCAGGGCGGCGCCCTCAATGACCCCGTCATGGCGCCGAAGATGGTGGAAATCATCCACCGCCAGTCCGAACGCCTGTCCGAGCTGGTCGAGGACCTGCTGGAGCTGTCCCGCCTGGAGGCGCGCGAGGTGAGCCTGAAGCTCGCCCACGTCACCCTGGCCGACGCCGCCGCCCGCGCCGCCGACACCGTGCGCCCCAAGGCCGAGAGCAAGGGCCAGGTCGTCTCACTCCATGTCCCCCAAGGGCTGCTCGCGGTGGGAGACTCCCGGGCCGTGGAGCAGGTGCTGCTCAACCTGCTGGACAACGCGGTGAAGTACACGCCCGCGGGTGGCCGGGTGGAGGTTTACGGCGCGTACGAGCAAGGCCGCTGCGTGGTGCGGGTGAAGGACACGGGGGTGGGCATCGAGCCCAAGCACCTGTCGCGCATCTTCGAGCGCTTCTACCGGGTGGACAAGGGCCGCAGCCGGGACATGGGCGGTACCGGCCTGGGGCTGTCCATCGTCAAGCACCTGCTGCAGGCCATGGATGGCGAGGTCAAGGTGGAGAGCCAACCCAACGAGGGGAGCACCTTCACCATTTTTCTGCCCCTGGCGGCTTCATCGAGCGCGGCGACAGGGTAGGATGGAAGCACCATGCGGGTCGCCATCCTCGCGGACATCCACGGCAATCTTCCTGCCTGCGAGGCCGTCCTCGAGGACATCGCGCGCTCTGTGGCGCCCGACTACATCGTCGCGGCCGGTGACCTGGCGCTGCGTGGCGCCCATCCCCGGGAGACGGTGGACCTGCTCTTCGACCGGTGTGACTCCATCCTGATGGGCAACACCGACTGCTACCTGGCGGGCAACTACCTGGGCGGCGCCTACCGGGAGAAGGACCACTGGAAGACGGAGCTGCTGCGCTGGACGCGGGACCAGCTGGGCGGCGCGCTGCTGGAGAAGCTGGGCGCCCTGCCCTTCTCCGTGCGCTACACGCCGCGCAAGGGCCAGGACCTCTTCGTCTGCCACGCCAACCCGCGCAACCTCGAGGAGTCGCTGGACCCCACGCTGGATGACGTCGCGGTGCGCCGCTTCTTCAGCCACCTGGACGCGGCGGCCTGCGCCTTCGGGCACCTGCACTTCCCCTACCGCCGCCGCGTGGGCCGCATGCTCATCGCGGACGTGGCCAGCGCGGGCATCCCCCGGGACGGAGACTTGCGCCCCGCCTACGGCGTCTTCACCTTCACGCCCAAGGGCTGGCGGGTGCAGATTCGCCGGGTGCGCTACCCGGTGCGCAAGGCCACCCAGGCCCTCACCGCGCGCCGCGTCCCCGGCGGGCCGCTGCTGGTCCACAAGCTGGTGGAGGCGCGCTACCGCCACCACAACGCGCTGCTGGAGGCCGCGCGGCGGCACTCCGGGCTGCCGCCGCCGGGCCCGGTGCTCCGTCCGCCGCCGGGGGCCGCCTCGCGCGCCGCGGCCACGCCCATGGACAGTCGCCCCGCCCCGGAGGTCGACCCCGCCTCGTTGCCCACGGACATGGACGGCACCGTGACGGGCGCGGCGCCGCTGCCCCCGGACGCGCTCAACGATTTTGAAGGGTAGACGTTGTCGCCAGTCCGTTGCTTGCGCGAGGCCGCCGGGGGTGATTCACGGCGCTCACCATGTCTTCACGCGAGCTGCCGCTGCTGTTCATCCGCCACGCCGTCGCGGAGGACTCTCACGTCCTGGGCGATGAGGCGCGCGCCCTCACCCCGGAAGGCCGCGCCGCCTTCCGCCACCACGCACGCAAGCTGGCACGCCTCACGCCCCTGCGCGGCATCATCACCAGTCCGCTGGTGCGCGCCGTCCAGACGGCGGAGCTGCTCGCCGAGGCCTTCGGCGTGTCCGGCGTGGAGGTCCACCCCGCCCTGCTGCCCCAGCGCGGCGCGCACAAGCGCATCGTCGACCTGGGCCGCGAGCGCGGCGCGGGCTGGGCCCTGGTGGGCCACAACCCCTCGCTGGAGCGCGCGGCCATTCGCGCCCTGGAGCATGAGCTGCCGGACAAGCTGCGCAAGGGCGCGGCGCTGGCGCTCCATCCCCTGAAGAACGGCGGCTTCACGCTCGCGTGGTGGGCCACGCAGGGCAAGCCCGTGAAGCGGCCCGGCGACCTGCGCTGACGCGCCTCAGTGCACCGCGCCCAGCAGGAAGGACAGGATGAGCATGGCCAGCACCGTGGCGGTGATGCCCATGTAGAGCCGGTCCTTCTGCTGGCGGAAGATGAGCAGCGACAGGGCCACCCGCATCACCGGCACGGCCATCATCACCAACAGCCCCGCCATGACGAACGCCTGGCCCCGGGCGGCCAGCGCCCCCGTCACGACGTCCCCCAGCGTGTGCGGCACCGGGTGCGGTGAGGTGAGGCGCTGCAAGGCCTCGGATGAGACGAGGTAGTCCGGGTGGCGGAAGAACGTCACGACGGTGCCCAGCGTCACCAGCGCCAGGCTGGCGGCCACGCCGTACCGCAGCAGGTCGCTGATGAGCAGCTCCGGCTGGAGCAGCGAGGCGTCCTCGCCGTCGTCCTGCACCGCCACGGTGGCGGCCTCGGGGCTCCGCGGCTCCGGCTTCGGGGCCTCGCTCATGGCGCCCACCCCTTGCGCAGCATCTCGAAGGACACCCACAGCAGCACGCCCACGAAGAGCGCGCGCAGCCACGTGCTGTTCACCCGGGCCATCAGGTGACGTGAGCCCAGCCAGGCGCCCAGCGTGACGCCCACGCACACCGGCCCCGCGATGAACGGGTCGATGTTGCCGCGCGCGAAGTAGACGCCCGCGCTGGCCGCCGCCGTCACGCCAATCATGAAGTTGCTGGTGGCCGTGGACACCTTCAGCGGCAACCGCATGGTCAGGTCCATGGCCGGCACCTTGAGCGCGCCCGAGCCGATGCCCAGCATGCCGCTCACCGTGCCCGCCACGTACATCAGCCCCAGGCCCGCCAGCGGCCGCGTGACGCGGTAGGGCACCTCCCGGCCCCGCGACTCGTCCCAGTAGCTGCCGTGCAGCGCCAGCCGGTCCGCCAGCGCGTCCGCGGGCACCGGGGCCTCGTCGCGCGCTCGCATCCGCCGCAGCATCACCAGCGCCGACCCCGCCATGACGCAGCCAAAGACGAGGTACACGCCGCGCCCACCCACCAGCCCGGACATGAACGCGCCGCTGAGCGCGCCGGCCGTGGTCGCCAGCTCCAGGAACATGGCCACGCGGGTGTTGGCCATCCGGTCGCGGACGTAGGCCGCCGCCGCGCCGCTGGACGTGGCGATGACGGAGACGATGGACGCCCCCACCGCGTACTGGATGTCCACTTTCAGGAGCAGCGTGAGCACGGGAATCAGGATGAGCCCGCCGCCAATACCCAGCAGCGAGCCCAGCAGTCCCGCGCCCACGGAGAACCCCAGGACGACAATCATGAAGAGGAAGGGAGTCATTGAAGCCGCGCCCCATCCTCTCCCCCTCACCGGCCTTTGGCCACCAGGAGAATGGCTCCATTCGAGCCGCTCCCCTGGTCGCCTGCTTCCTGCGGGCTATTGCGCGCTGGCCGCCACCGCCGGGCGCTGAGCACCGTTGCCGCTGGCGAGCGCGCCGTGGTCGTGGGTGTCCGTGCCCAGCTCGCGCAGCAGGGCCTCGCCCACCAGTTCGTCCATGGGGACGAAGCGGCCCAGCGCCGGGCGCCAGGCGTGGACCTGCGCCGTGCCAATGTCGAACCACCAGCCGTGCAGCCGCAGGGTGCCCGCGTCCAGCCGCGCCTTCACCCACGGATAGCTGGAGATGTGCTCCATCTGCAGCAGCACGTTGTTCTGGGACAGGCGGTCGTAGTCCGACCGGCCCTCACCCAGCTTCGGGTTCGCCTCCATCCGCTGGAGCGCGGCCTTGCCGTGCTCGAGCCAGCCGCTGAGGTTCGGGTTCTCGGGCCCCACGCCGCCAGCGAGGACGGCCTTCATCGCGCCGCAGCTCGAGTGGCCGCACACGACGATGTCCTCCACCGGCAGGTTGCGGAGCGAGAACTCCAGCGCGGCCGCCTCGGACTGGTCGCCCGTGGACTGCCCCTTGGAGTCCGACGGCGGCACCATGTTGCCGACGTTGCGGACCACGAACAGGTCACCCGGGTCCGTGGACACGAGCAGGTTGGGCACCACGCGGCTGTCCGCGCAGGCGATGAAGAGGCAATCCGGCTTCTGCCCCTGCGCCAGCAGCGCGAACTTCTCCCGGTGTTTGGACCGGGCGTTGAGCTGAAAGTCCAACAGACCGCGGATGAGCTTCCTCACTGCGCACCTCCAGAGACAAGCGAGTTGTGATTGGGACCTTCGACGACCGCGGGGCTGCTCGACTTCACCGTGCCCTTGCGGCTCCAGACATCCTCGAGCGACTCGGTGAACACCGTGCCCCCCGTCTTGCGATGCGTGTCGCACCAGCTCTCCAGGGCTTCGTGCCCGGAGTGGTCCAGCGTCTGCACGGCCAGGTCCAGCTCTACCTTGGAGCCCGAAGGAACCTGCGCCAGCGCGACGGACAGCCTGGGGACACCGACGAACGTCAGCGCGCCCGAGATTCGCACCAGATAGGACGCGTCCGCCTGCGGGTGCACGTCCACCTTGACGCTGCCCAGGTGCCACAGCAGGCGCAGCACCGCGAACGCCAGGCCCATGCCGATACCGGCCAGCAGGTTGACGCCCACCACGCCGGCCACCGTCACCAGGTACACGGCCAGCTCGCCGCGCTTATGGAGCTCACGGATGTGGTGCACGTTCACCAGCTTCGCGCCGACGAAGACGAGCAGACCCGCCAGCACCGTGAGGGGAACGAGCCCCGCCACCGAGCCGAGCAGCGTGATGAACAGGAGCAGCCACACGCCGTGCAGCGTGCCCGACAGCCGCGTCTTCGCGCCGGCGGTGATGTTGGTGGCGCTGCGGACGATGACGCCGGTGATGGGCAGGCCGCCCGCCAGCCCCGAAAGCGTGTTCGCCAGGCCCTGCCCGAAGAGCTCCTTGTCCAGGTTCGCACGGGGGCCCGTGTGCATCTTGTCCGTGGCCACCGCGCTCAAGAGCGACTCCGCGCTCGCGACCAGCGCCAGCGACAGCACCGCCGTGCCGAAGGCCACCCAGTCACCCTTGGGGAAGGTGGGCAGCTGGATGCTGGAGAGGATGTTCTCCGGCAGCTCCACCCGCGCCACGTCCGCGCTGAGGAAGGTCGCCGCCGCGGTGGCGCCCACCACGGCCACGAGCGGGCCGGGGACCTTCTTCAGCTTCCCGGGAACGAACTGCCACGCAACCATCAGGCCGAGGGTCAGCAGGCCCAGCAGCGTCGCGGCGCCATGCAGGTCCGCGATCTGCCCCGGCAGCTCCTTCACGTTCTGCCACGCGCTCGACTGGGGCGCGCCACCCATCACGATGTGGACCTGCCCCAGGACGATGAGGATGCCGATACCGGCCATCATCCCGTGGATGACGGCGGGGGAGATGGCCAGCGCGCCGCGCGCCACCTTCAGCCCACCGAGAATCATCTGAAGCACGCCCGCGACGGCCACCGCCGCGCACGTCATTGCCAGCCCCATCTGCTGGATGAAGCCGAACACCATCACCGCGAGGCCGGCCGCGGGACCGCTCACCTGGAGGGGCACGCCGCCGAACAGCCCCACCACGATGCCGCCAATCACACCCGCGATGAGCCCGCTGACGATGGGCGCGCCCGAAGCCAGCGCGATACCCATGCACAACGGCAACGCCACCAGGAACACCACCAGGGAGGCAGGCAGGTCCGCGCCTAGCGTCTTCCAGGGGGAAGCAGCGCTCTCAGGACTCTTCGAAGTCGACATCACACCTCCACACAAGTCGCCGCGACTGCCGCGCGCGCAGAATCACGTGGAGGCCCTCCGCAAAGAGCGTGCCGTCCCTCTTCCACCGGGCTCAGAGGGAGTGCAATTCGATTGCGGCTGGGAATATGAAAGCGATTTTAAGTCCCGGACCCGGACTTAAAATTCCTTGAGGT
Organism: Myxococcus sp. AM009; assembly: GCF_013372605.1. Taxonomy (NCBI): domain Bacteria; kingdom Pseudomonadati; phylum Myxococcota; class Myxococcia; order Myxococcales; family Myxococcaceae; genus Myxococcus; species Myxococcus sp. AM009. Next base: position 2,974 of record NZ_JABXEP010000138.1, on the reverse strand, counting down.
CACGGGCCTCAAGAATCTTGAAGTGCCCCGCGCCTACTCCTCCTCGAGCCGGCGGAGGAAGGTGGGATAGGAGAGCCCCAGCACCCGGGCGGCCTCCATGCGGCGCCCCTCCAGGCGGGCGAGGACGTGCCGGACGTACAACCGCTCCACGTCCTGCAAGGACCGCGGAGCGCCGGGGACGACGAAGGCGTCGGGGTCCACGGCGGGCGGGCCGCTGGCGCCTTGCGGCTCCAGGGAAGCGAGCTCCAGCTCGGGTCCAGCCTCCAGCACCAGGGCCCGCTCAAGCACGTTGCGCAGCTCACGGACGTTGCCGGGGAACGGGTAGCGCTCCAGCCGGGCCTGAGCCGCGCTGGAGAACCCCACGGGCCGGCGCCCCAGCTCGGCGCACAGCTCCGCCACCAGGGACTGCGCCAGGGGCAGCAGGTCCTCGCGGCGCTCGCGCAGCGGCGGAATGTCCACCCGGAACACGCTCAGGCGGAAGTAGAGGTCCTCGCGGAAGCGGCCCTCGGCGACCTCCTTCGTCAGGTCGCGGTTGGTGGCCGTCACCACGCGCGCGCTGCTGCTCAGCTCGGCGGTTCCGCCCAGGCGGCGGAAGGCGCCCTTGTCCAGGAAGGTGAGCAGCTTTGCCTGGAGCTGCAGGGGCAGCTCGCCCACCTCGTCCAGGAAGAGCACGCCGCCCGCGGCCACCTCCACCAGGCCGCGGCGGGCGGTGCGCGCGTCGGTGAAGGCGCCGCGCTCATGGCCGAAGAGCTCGCTCTCCACCATGGTGGCGGGCAGCGCGGCGCAGTTGACGTGGACGAACGAGCCCTGCCCGCCCTGCAGCGCGTGCAGGTGGCGCGCGATGACCTCCTTGCCCACGCCCGTCTCGCCCAGCAGCAGCACCGGGCTGCGCGGCGCCTTGGCGATGCGCTCCAGCATCTGCAGCGCGGCGAGCATCTTCGGCGAGTGCGGCCGCGACAGGCGCCGCCTTCCGCCCAGCTCGCTCTCCGCCTGACGCAGCCGCTCCTGGAGCTGCAGGTCCGCGGCGGCGCGGCGCGCGCGCAGCACCAGGTCATCCAGCTCCACCGGCTTGGACAGGTAGTCGCGCGCGCCCGCCTGGATGGCCTCCACCGCGCTGGCGATGTCGCCGTGCGCCGTCACCATCAGCACGGGTGTGTCCGGGAGCTGGGCGCGCAGCTCCGGCAGGAAGTCGATGCCGTCCCCATCCGGCAGGCGCCGGTCCAACACCACCAGGTCCGGCGCCTCGCGGGACATGGCCGCGCGCGCGTCATGGAGCGAATGCGCCAACGTGACGCGGAAGCCCTCGTGGCGCAGCACGGAGGCCGCCAGCGAGGCGAAGGTCCGGTCGTCATCCACCAGCAGCAGATAGGTGCTCATCTGGCCACCTCCAACGGAAGGCGCAGCGTGAAGCGGCTCCCCAACGGACTCCGGACATAGTTCAGACTGCCACCATGGGCTTCGACGGAGGCCCGCGCCATGGGCAGCCCCAGCCCCACGCCCTTGGCCCGCCCGGTGGCGAAAGGCTCCCACAACCTGGGCTCGAGCCGCGGGTCCACGCCGCCCGCATTGTCCTCCACCACGAGCACGGCGTCATGGTCGTCCCGCGTCAGACGCACGCTCACCCAGGGTGCCAGCTGCATCCCCGTGTCCTTCGCCACCGCGCCCGCCTCCACCGCGTTGCGGAGCAGGTTGTCGATGGCGGACACCAGCAGCGCGGCATCCCCCTGGACCCACAGGGACTCCTCCAGGGACGTCGTCAGCGCCACGGCCTCTGACTCCGGAAGCAGCTTCACGCCCTGGAGCGCGTCCTGCACCAGCAGGTGCACCTCGCAGCTGCGGCGCAGCGCGGCACGAGGCGCCCCGAAGGAAAGCAGCGAGCGCGCCAGATGGCTCAGGCGCTCCACCTGCGAGCGCAGCGCGCCCACGGGCAGCTCGCTGCCCGCGGGGGTGTGCCGGAGCACGGACAGCGCGGCCTGGATGCCGTTGAGGGCGTTCTTCACCTCATGTGCGATGAGCGAGGCCGCCGTCCCCAGCGCGGCCATGGTCTCCTGGCGTCTGAGCCGCTCCTCGGCCCCCAGCAGCGAACGGTAGGAGTGCCGCAGCAGGAGGATGAAGATGATGAGCGTGCTGCTCAGCAGGGCGATGTGGAACGCCAGCTGCCGCAGGAAGCGCGCCCGCAGGCCCGCGGTGGCCGTCTCCTCCTCCAGGACGACGAACAGCAGGTCGCTCTTCCCCACCCACGCGCCCGCGCCCAGCATCTGCTTGCCATCCAGCGTCAGCGGACCCGGCATGTCCGCCAGCGCGCGCAGCCGCCCCGTGGTGTCCCCGGCGCCCAGCGTGAGCCCCAGCGGCATCAACAGCTGCCCGTGGTCATCCATCAGCACCAGCGACGTCTGGGCGGTGGGCCGCGTGGGCAGCGCGCTGGCGCGGAGCTCTCCCAACAGCACGCCCTTGACGCGGCCCTCTTGGAGCATGGGGACGGCGACCACGATGGGCCCCCCCTCCCCTTCCAGCAGGTCGATCTCCGGCTGGCGCCCCTCCACCATCCTGCGAAACCAGGGTCGCAGCGTCAGCGGCGAGCGCCCCAGCGGCATGTCCGGAGGGTCGCTCCAGACGCGCTCGCCGGCGGGCGTCAGCAGGGCCACGCCTTCCGAGAAGAGGGTCGAATGAGAGAAGGCGCTCTCCAGCAGGGCCAGCTCCGCCGGGGAGACGCCGTTTTCGGGATACAGCGCGGGGTGCCCGGCCACGCGGGCCAGCTCCGCCTCCAACAGCCCCAGGTGGACGCCCAGCGCCTCCGACTGCACCTGCGCCTGGTTGAGTAGCCGGCTCAGCAGCTCCTCGCGCGCGTTGCGCACATCCTCCACGTAGCCCAGCACGGGGCTCGTCAGCGCCACCAGCCCCACCAGCCCCAGGCCGACGAGCGCGGAGCGCCCCCCGCGCCGCTGCGCGTGGGCCAGCTCGCCGGGCGTGGGAG
>NZ_JABXEP010000137.1:0-22069 GCF_013372605.1 Myxococcus sp. AM009 | reverse complement strand
CCCCATCCCCCTCTGGCTGCTGCCAGCGCTCGCGGCGTGCCAGCCCCCCGCGTCCTTCGACGGGCCGCTCACGCCTGCTGAACATCCCGTCCTCGTCGGCGGCGGGGGCTGTCTGTCCCCCGCCTGGCGAATCATCCAGTTCGGCAGCGCGGGTGATGACGTGGCGGTGGACGTCGGGCTGGACGCTGACTGCGACCTCTTCGTGGCGGGCACCACCCTGGGGGTGCTGGAGGAGGGGAGCGTCACGCGAGGCCAGTTCCAGGACGCCTTCGTGGCCAGCCTGGATGCCAGCGCCCAGCCGCGGTGGCTGCGCCAGTACGGCTCGGCGTGGGACGACACCGTGAAGGGGCTCGCCGTCTCCCCCGAGGGCGACACCTACGTGGTGGGCAGCACGCCCTTGGCGATGCCGGGCGCCGTCAACCTCGGGCAGGGGGATGCCTTCGTCATCAAGCACGGTCCGGGAGGCGCGCTGGACTGGGTCGTCCAGCGCGGCTCGGCCGAGGAAGACACCGGGCTGGGCGTCGCCCTTTCACGAGACGGCCGCCACGTCTTCCTCGCCGGCGGGACGATGGAGAAGCCCGACGTCAGCTTCGACATGAGCATCGAGGTGCTGGAGGCGGGGGATGGGACGGTGCTGGAGGCGCGTCGCCATGGGACCGCCGGGCATGACCGGGCGGAGGCCGTCGCCGTCAGCGCCGAGGGCTCCGTCGTGCTGGTGGGCGCCACGCTGGGTGGGTTCGCCTCGGCGAACGCGGGCTCGTTCGACGCCTTCCTCGCCCACCTCGACCCCACGCTGGGCCTCGCCTGGGCGCGGCAGCCGGCCACCCCTGACATCGACGCCGGGCTGAAGGTCGTCATCGCGCCCGATGGCGCCATCCTCATGCTGGCGCTCTCCTTCAGCGACCTGGCCACGGGCCGCGGGGAGAATGATGGCCTCTCCTCTGCCTTCCTCCTCAAGTACGACCCGATGGGGCGCCTGCTCTGGGCTCAGCGCGTCGGCTCGCCCCATGAGCTCCACCGCGCGAGCGGGCTCGCCGTGGACGGACACGGCGCCATCTACGTCGCTGGCGGGACGCACGGCGCCATGGACGGCCCCAACCAGGGAGGCCGGGACGCCTTCGTCGTGAAGTACGACGCCCACGGCGCCCGCCTGTGGGCGCGGCAACTGGGCACCCCGGGCATGGACGAGGCCCATGCCGTCGCGCTCACCCGCGCGGGGGACGTCGTCATCGCCGGCTACACCACGGGCCAACTGGGTAGCGCCCATGCCGGAGGGCAGGACGTCTTCGTCGCCCGCTTCAACAGCCGCGGGCAGCAGTAATCAACCAAGGAGCCGTTTCATGCACGGAAGAACTGGAAGGCGGAAGAGCTCGGTTTCTCAGCTGTTCGTCGCGGTGCTCGCCTTGACGATGGCGCTTCCCGCGAGCGCGGCGGACGGGCTCGAGCTCAAGCCCCGGCCACTGGCACGCAAGGGCGTGGTGGAGCTGCGGCGCAACGTGGAGATTCCGCGCGTCGTCGTGAAGTTCCACGAAGGGACCCGCGTTCGCCTGCGCGGGGAGCAGCTCATCGCGCTGCGCGAGTCGCGCGGCGCGCGTGAGCTGGGCCAGTTGAGCCAGCGGGGCCTGACGGGCTCCTCCGTCGAGGCGGACATGGCGACCGTGGCCTCGCTCGTCGCCGCCAGCCCCTATGCTCGTGGGCTGGGCCGGATGTTCACCGCCGACGAGAAGCAGCTCGACACGCGCAAGTTCGCGACGGAGACGCTCAGCGGCCAGGAGGTCGCCGACCTGAACCTCTACATCGAGGTTCCCATCCGCCCCGGTACCACCTTCCAGCAAGTCAGGGACCTGGTGGAGAAGCTCGACGCGCTGCCCAGCGTGGAGACGGCCTACGCGGAGCCCGCCGCGGAGCCCGCCGCGGTCAACTGGCCCAACTTCCTCACGCCGATGCTGCTGAAGGCCGGCCCGAACCTCCAGGGTGAGCAGGGTTACCTGGGCGCCGCGCCCACCGGCATCGACGCGCACTACGCGTGGACGGTGGCGGGTGGCAGCGGCGCGAACGTCAAGGTCGTGGACGTGGAGGGCGGCTGGCGCACCACGCACGAGGACATGCCTGGCCTCTTCCACCAGGGGGGCGCCCAGTTCAACGACCTGGGCTGGCGCAACCATGGCACCGCCGTGCTGGGGGAAATCGTGGGCGTGTCCAATGGCTTCGGCGTGACGGGCATCGCCCACGCCGCCCGGGCGGGCTACGAGTCCATTGGCTCCCAGAGCGCGGCCAGCGCCATCGCCAATGCCGCTGTCGCCGCGGGCTCCGGCGGGGTCGTCCTCATCGAGCTGCACCGCCTGGGGCCGCCCAACAACACGCCCTGCACCTGCAACTTCGGTCAGTGCGACTACATCGCCATGGAGTACTGGCAGGCGGAGTTCGACGCCATCGTCCAGGCCACCCTGAATGGCGTCGTGGTCGTCGAGGCCGCGGGCAATGGCAGCTCCAACCTGGATGACGCCGCCTACAACAACGCCTTCAACCGCGACGTGCGCGACTCGGGCGCCATCGTCGTCGCGGCCGGCTCCTCGCAGGGCCGCGCGCCGATGTGCTGGACCAACCACGGCAGCCGCCCCGACGTCCACGGGTGGGGTGAGAACGTGGTCACCCTGGGCTATGGCGACCGGTTCAACGGCGGGTCGGAGAACACCTATTACACCGCCAGCTTCAGCGGGACCTCCAGCGCCTCGCCCATCGTCACGGGGGCCGCCGCCTCCCTGCAGGGGGCGCTCCAGGCCCGCGGCCGCTTCCCGCTGAGCCCGCTGGCCCTGCGCGATGTGCTCTCCAGCACTGGCAGCGCCCAGGCCCCGGATGCCCGCCGCATCGGCCCCCGTCCCAACCTGCGCGCCGCCCTCAACCGCCTGGGCATCTTCTAGCCCCCAGCGCGCATGAACCCCGCCCTGGAGTGGCGCGCCGCTCCAGGGCGCCGGCCCCCGCCGAAGGGGGCCGGCCCCAGGTCGTTCTCACCTCTTGGGCGTAGAACCTCTCAACGAGCCAGGACCTCAGATGCCACGTTCTCCACGAAGCACCGCCGGGATTGGCCTGGGCGCCGCCTGCGTGGCCTCCGCGCTGCTCTTCGCGCTCTGGAACGGTGCCGCCCGGGCCCCCGCCCCGTCGCCAGAAGCGCCGCCTCCGGCGCCCCCCGTCATGGCGTCCGCTCCCTCCGCGCCACCCGCCGCGCGGCCCCTCGTGGAGATGCCCGCGGAGGAGACCACGCCGGTGGTCATCTCCGAGCCGGCCGCGCCAGGCGAGTCCGGGCAGCGGCGCCCGAGGCTCCGGGTGGACGACTTGCGCGATGCGATGATGGCCGGCAACCCCGACCTGGCCCAGTTCCGGACGTTGCAGCGCAAAGTGCTGCTCAAACCAGAGGAGCGGGAGCTGCTGCGTGGCATCTACAAGGACCGCGAACAGATTGAAGTGGCGCGGCGGGACCTGCTGGCTGAAAGCGAACAGACCTACAGCGACGACAATCAATTCCGCCGGATGTACCGGGTCGAGTATCTGGGGATGGCGCTCGAATGGAAGGACAATCCCGAGCGGGCGCACCTGCTCGACACCGTCGAGTCGCTCGTCATGGCACGCAACATCCGCGCCACCCAGGACCCGGAGGTGCGGCGCTCGCTGTCGGGAGACAAGGTGGAGATGATGATGATCCTCCTCCATAACGACCGGGCCCGGGCGGAGCAGTTGTTGGCGCAGTCCCGAGGCACCCCTTACGAACCCCTGCTCGAGTACGCCCGCGTCAGGTTCGACGCGCTCTGGGCGCTCGCGCGTCAACAGCAGACATCGAATCCCTGAGGTCTCTTCATCATGTCCAGCTTCTCGCGTTGGTGCATCCTCGTTGGTATCTCCTCGCTCGGCTGTGGCTGTCACGCGCCATCCTCCGAGCTGGGCACGGCCGAGCCCATCCTCAATCAACTCCAGACGGAAGGCTGCGGGAACTCCCTCACGGGGGAGGTGCTCTTGCAGTTCGGGACGGACGCCGACGACCAGGCGGTGGCGCTCGGGCGTGACGCCGAAGGCAACGTGTACCTCTCGGGCAACACGGGCGGCGCCTTCGGAGAGCCGGGAGAGCAGGGCGGCGGCCAGGATGTCTTCCTGGTGAAGCTCTCCTCGTTCCTGCAGTTCAACTGGGTTCACCAGTTCGGCTCGCCGGGCGAGGACGCCGCGCGGGACGTGGTCGTCACCGGCGAGGGTCAGGCGCACGTCGTCGGCATCACGCAAGACTCGCTCCCGGGGCAGTTCTCTTCGGGGGGCGCGGACGTCTTCGTGGCCCGGTATGACAACGAGGGGCGGCGCTCCTGGCTCGTCCAGCACGGCACACAGGAGGAGGACTACGGCCTCTCCGCCGCGCTCCGTCCGCAAGGAAGAATCGGCATCGCCGGGGCCACGCTGGAGACTCCGGTCAATGGCTTCGACGTCACGCTGCTTCAGTTTGACGACCAGGGCCAACAGGTCCGCAGGGATGTCTTCGGCTCCATGAACCAGGCCCATGACCGCGGAGAGGGAATCGCCGTGTCTCCGAACGGGAGGACCTGGGTCGTCGGGTCGACGCAAGGCCGCCTGGGCGCCCAGCCCCTGGGCTCCACGGACATCTTCATTCGCCAGTTCGACGGTGCCCAGAACCAGCAGTGGACCGCCCAGGTGGGGACGCCGGACATCGACGCGGCGCTCGCGGTCGCCCAGGACGGGAATGACCGCATCTACGTGCTCGCGCTCTCCTACAGCGACCTGAGCCGCCCCAACTTCGTCGAAAACGACGGCATCCCCAACGCCTTCCTGATGCGCTACTCGACTTCGGGAGAACTCAAGTGGACGCGCCGCATCGGGCCGGCCAACCAGCTCAGCCTTGCCACGGGGCTCGCCGTCGACAGCGCGGGCAATGCCTATGTGGCGGGCTGGACGACCGCGGCGATGACGGACACCCCCAACCAGGGCGGGCACGATGCGTTCGTCGCCCAGTTCGACAGGTGGGGCAACCAGACACGCGCCTGGCAGTGGGGGACGGGCGCGGATGACGAGCTGCGCGATGTGGTGATGACCAGCTCAGGAATGGCTCTGGGATGGGGAACGACCCGCGGAAGCCTGGGGGCCCCCAACCAGGGTGGACAGGACGTGTTCGTCGTCCAGTTCGCGACGAGCCCGTAGCAGGCCGTTCTTCAACCAACCAGCAGGGGGTAAGACATGAAGAAGACCATCTTCGCGGTCATTGGTTCACTGGCGATGTCGTCATCGGCCTTCGCCGCGTGGGCGCCCAACGAATATCGGTGTACGTTCGATCAGCTCACCGCGAATCAGGCCGAGGGTCGTCAACGCTGGGCGAAGCGCTGGCAGCAGCAGAATCCCTATGGCATCACGATGTGGGGGGGGCTGGATCACAACTACTGGCACTCGAGCTACACGCTCGAGGCCAACCAGGCGGTGTCCATGGGCTATTGGCTGTACCCCGTCTATGTGGACCCCAACAACATGTACACGCCCTGGAAGGGACCGGGGGCGTATGGGACCGCGACAGCGTCGTACACGGGCACGCAAATCCAGACCTCCGTTCCCTACAACTTCAAGCCCGCGCACATCCAGATGGATGGCGTGTGCGAGCCCGGTTGCTACACGCCGGACCAGAAAATCCTCCTGTCTGATGGCGCCATGGGCATCCGCGAGGCCCTGGAGTCCGGGCGGACGGACCTGGTGACGCTCTCGCCCGAGGCGTCATTCGCCTCTGTCGAGTTCCTTGACAACAAGGTCGAGCATTACACGTTGGACCGCGACGCCACGGAGCAGGAAATCCTCACGTTCCGCACCCGCTCTGGCGGGGAGCTGCGCGTCACCACCGAGCACCCGCTCGTCACGCCGGACGGCACGCTCAAGCGGGCCCGCGAAATCGGGGTGGGTGACAGCCTCGTGGACCGCCACGGCAAGGCGGATGAAATCGTCTCCCTGGACAAGAAGTGGGAGTACACCCGCGCCTACAACGTGCGCCCGGTGACGAAGGACCTCACGTCCAACATCATCGTCGCCCAGGGCTACCTCAATGGCTCGCAGCGCTTCCAGAGCGAGTACGTCGAGGAGATGAACCGGATGATTCTGCGCGACAACGTGCCGGAAGTCCTCGTCCCCGCGGGCGAGTAGCCGCACCCCGGCCGCCGGAGCGCATTTCCTGTCGCTCCGGTGGCCCCGCTGTTCACAAAGCCTGTCCCCATCCATCCGGTCCCGTCTGCTTCTGGTGGGCACCGGATTTTGTCGTGTCCGCAGACGGATTCCAACAAGAGCAAATCATGACAGTGCTATCACCGAAGAAAGACAGACGCATCATGGGCCTGGCGGTCCTCACCGCCTGCTGCGGCTCGCTCGGAGCCGCGAGCGCGGCTCCCGCTGGCGGGCCTGGGGGGATGGAGGAGAAGCTCATCATGGTCGAGGAGTTCCCCGATGACGGCGGCGGCGGAGGAGGAGGTGGTGGTGGCGGCGGCTGGTATCCAGTGAGCTACCGATGCACGAATGACCTAGTCAACGCGAACCAGGCGGAGGGCCGCCAGAAGTGGGCGAAGCGCTGGCAGCAGCAGAACCCCTACGGCACCACGGTGTGGGGCGGCCTGGACATGCGCTTCTGGAATTCCGCCTACTCCACGGAGGCCTTCGACGCGGCGGCGGCGGGCTACTGGCTGTACCCCATCTATGTGGACCCCAACAACATGTACGCACCCTGGAAGGGGCCGGGGGCGTCTGGGACCGCGACGGCGTCGTACACGGGCGCGCAAATCCAGAACAGCGTCCCCTACAACTTCAAGCCCGCGCACATCCAGATGGATGGCTTGTGCGAGCCCGGCTGCTACGCGCCGGACCAGAAAGTCCTCCTGTCTGATGGCGCCATGGGCATCCGCGAGGCGCTGGAGTCCGGGCGGACGGACCTGGTGACGCTCTCGCCCGGGGCCTCATTCGGCGCGCTCTCCTTCATGAAGAACCGGGTCGAGCGCTACACGGTGGACCGCGACGCCACGGAGCAGGAAGTCCTCACGTTCCGCACCCGCTCCGGCGGGGAGCTGCGCGTCACCACCGAGCACCCGCTCGTCACGCCGGACGGCACGCTCAAGCGGGCCCGCGAAATCGGGGTGGGTGACAGCCTCGTGGACCGTCATGGCAAGGCGGACGAAATCGTCGCCCTGGACAAGAAGTGGGAGTACACCCGCGCCTACAACGTGCGGCCGGCGACGAAGGACCTCACGTCCAACATCATCGTCGCCCAGGGCTACCTCAATGGCTCGCAGCGCTTCCAGAGCGAGTACGTCGAGGAGATGAACCGGATGATTCTGCGCGGCAACGTGCCGGAAGTCCTCGTCCCCGCGGGGGAGTAGCGGCGGAGCCCGGCCGGGCCCGGAGCGCCTTGCTGGCGGCTCCGCGCCCGGCGCGTCAACAACGCCCTACATGCCCATGGGCTCCATGCCCAGGATGAGGGAGCCGTTCTGGGTGAAGAGGTTCCAGTTCTGGGTGGTGCCGGACCAACTGGCGATGGTCACTCGCCACGTCTTCTTGAGGAACCAGAAGCCTACCCGGACCCAGAGCTTGATGTTGCCGGAGAGCGCGTTCAGGTTCACGTTGGAGCGGAGCGTGTAGTCGAGCGAGTAGAACGGCCAGAACAGCTCGGCGAAGGCGGGCAGGCTGACATTGACGAGGACCAGACTGCCCTCGACGCCGACCCCCGCGATGATGATGTCGACCCCCGCGGACGCGGTGGCGTTGGCCCAGCCGCCCGCGGCGGCGGTCAGCCTGGCGATGGTCGGCCCAATCTGCCCGGAGACGGTCAGCTTCACGCCGCCACCGATGGACGCCGCGACCGAGACTGGAACCGGTCCCACCATGAACCGCTTGGAGACGGAGAAGAACGTGCGGCTCCAGTTGATGGGCGTGATTTCAAAGCTGGCGTACAGGTTTCCGGACCAGATTTGCTGCCCCATGGCGTAGACGCGGGCGGTGCCGCTGTTGTTTCCGCCCTGCTGGCCGGTGAGCTCCGCGCGGCCCCGGACAATCTCCCGCTCCGTGCCAAACGCCACGGCGAAGACCTTGCCGTCGGCATAGGCCTCCACCTTCTTCTCCGCGACGCCCGTTGACGGAGACGCCGTCATCGCCGCATCGATGATGTAGCCCGCACCGAAGAGGCTGTTGCCGAAGTCATTCTTCCGGTAGTAGCTGCGGCTGAAAGGGGTGGTGCCATTGGACGGAGGCGTGACTTCCGTCGCCACCACGACCGCGGGCTGCACATTCTCGACGTGTGCCTCGGGAATGGTGCCCTGGTTGATGGTGATGTTCGGGCTGCCGTCGACCGGGTCTGTCCCCAGCACGCCGCCCGTTCGCGCGAGCTCGTCATTGATGATGATTTGCCGCTCGGTCGCCGAATACGAAGGCGAGAACGGATAGGTCGACTCCCAGGGGTAGTTGTTGTTGAGCTGATAGCCTGGTGGATAGGTCGTGGCGGGGAAACTCGCGGGGTTGACAGTGTAGATGACCGGGTCGACATACGCGGGCACCTGTGCCTGCGCAGCCTGCGGAGCCACCACTGCGAACAACAGCGCTGCGAAACCCAATGCTGCTCTCGGCTTTTGCATGTGCGGTGTCCTTTCGGGGCAGTCAAATTGAGCCCGAAATCAAGGAAACTCGTACAGGCATGTCACTGCGAGTGTCAATCGTGACATACTGCTAGAGGATAGTTTTTCGGGGTGGTCCGGGACTGGCGGGGTGCCGCTGTTGTATATTTTGAGGCGGCTGGGCCTAGGCGCGCCCCCCTGATGCATGCTAGCGATTGGCGTCATGCGCTCCGCACCGAAGCGTCATCAAGCCTTGTCGTTGGCAGTCCTCCTCGTCGTGGGGCTCTCCGCTGCGTGGTGGTGGAGTCAGCCGGAAGCGGCCATTCCCACTCCGGCGCCGGGGCCTTCGCGCGCGCCGGCGGCGCTCCAGGCCCCCCCGCCGCGCTCCGGGCCTGAGCCCGTGCGCGCCAGCGAGGATGGAAGGCGGGCCTGGGTGCCAGGCTCGGAGTACCGGTATTCGCTGGACGTGACGCAGCAGGTGGCCTTCAAGCAGACGCAGCCGCAAGGGGATGCGCCGCCATCAATGCGCTTTCACCTCCAGGGCGAGTGGCGTGTGGGCATCGTCAGCGCGAGTGACGCGCGGGTCGATGCGCGGGTGAGCCTGTTGCCAGAGAGCGTCTCCGTCGACATCGAGGGCCATGACGCCCTGTCCCCGGAGCAGCGGGAGTTGCTGATAGGGAGCCTCTCCCTCCCGTTCTTCGTGACGATGGAGCGCACGGGGGCCGCGCGGCTCGTCCACATGGAGACGGGCACGGACGTGCTGGCGCAGGGCCTGCTCCGCTCGGTGGTGGCGGCGACGCAGTTCGTGGTGCAGGGCGTCCCTGGCGCGGGCTGGCAGAGCGAGGAGCACGATGCCACGGGCCAGTACAACGCTGCGTACCGGCGCGCCGAGGAGCCGCTGCGCTTCTCCAAGTCGAAGCTGGCCTATACCCACGTGGCGACGGCGAAGGGCCTCCAGCCGCTCGCGAAGGACAAGCTCCGCATTGATGTGCGCACCGATTCCCAGTTCCAGTTGGGCGCGGACCTGTGGCCAGAGTCGCTGGTGGCCAGCGAGCAGTTCGAGGTGGACGCGGGAGATGGCATGCCCCGGGCCAGTCATGAACTGCGGCTGCGGCTGCTGTTGTTGGCGCGGAGCCGGGACACCACGTTGCCCGGCGCGCTGGCCGCGCTACGAGACGGGTTGACCACCATCCCGCTGGCCAGCATCCAGGGCCACGCGCAGGACCCACAGGCCCACCACCGCCAGATTCTGGGGGGGCGCCGCTTCGAGGACATGCTCGAGGACCTGCGCGCGCTGCCCAAGGACGCACAGGCCCGGGACGACGCGAGGACCCTGGCGATGGAGCGCCTGCGCGCGCTGTTCGTGCTGGAGCCCGCTGAGGCCCTGAAGGTGCCAGGGGTGCTGCACGAGGGGTTGGAGCCGCTCGCCGCCAGCCCGATGTTGGGCGCGCTGTCAGCGGCCAGTACGACGGAGTCGATTCAGGCCCTCTCCCGCATCCTGGAGGATGGCGACGTGTCCGTCCCGGTCCGGACGGACGCGGTCGCGGCCCTGGGCATGGCGGAGGCTCCCACTCCGGAGGGCGTGGAGGCGCTGCGGGCGCGCGCGCGCGACACGCAGCCGGAGCTGCGGGACACCGCGACCCTGGCGCTGGGCAACGCGGCCATGCGGATGGGGGCCGGGTCCCAGGACGCACGGGGCGCGCAGACGCTCGTCGAGGAGCTGGGCGCGCGTTTTCGTTCGTCGAACTCGGTGGAGGAGAAGGCCCTGGTGCTGCGAGCGCTGGGGAACACACGGGACTCCCGCGCGCTCGTCTATATCGAAGAGGGGCTCCGTGAAGCGGCTCCCCAGGTGCGGCAGGCCGCAGTGGAGGCGCTGCGGTTGCTTGCCGACCCGGCGGTGGACCCGCTCCTCGCGCAGCGGCTGCTCGGGGACCCCTCGCCGGAGGTCCGGAAGGCCGTGCTCTTCGCCATCAGCTTCCGCCCGCTGGGGCCGCTCCTGTCCGCGCTCGACCAGGCGCTGCGGGGGGACCCGTCGGACGGGTTGCGAGCGGAGCTCGTCCAGTTCCTGGGCTCCAGGGCCACCACGACCCCCGAGGTGCGCCCGCTGCTGGCCTGGGCCAGTCAGAACGACTCCAACGCCAGCATCCGGCAGGCGGCGCTGGGGTTCCTCAACGCGGTGTTCGCCAACGCCGTCCCCTGAGGTCCCCGCCGCTTTCCGGCGGCGAGTCGCCGGCCCCGCGCGCCCCACGCAAGCCGGCGAAGGGCGCCTCAGAAGCGCATGCCCAGGCCCAGGTCGGCGCTGAAGAGGTTGCCGGCGTCGGCGCTGTCCGGGGCGAAGTCCCGCGCCACGAGCACGCGGTAGGTGGCGCGCAGTCCGGCGGTGACGCCGCTGTACCGGTACTCGAGCCCGGCGGCGAGCGGCACCTCCGCGCCCCAGCCCTTCTCGAAGGCGGTGCCCACGTCCATGGGCGTGGGGTGGAAGTAGCTGAAGCCGGCGCCCGCGCCGACGAAGGGCTTCCACTGCGAGAAGAGCGTGGGGCCCACCTTGGCCAGCAGGCCGCCGTTGTGCCGCCACAGGGTGCCGCGTCGGGGCTCCGCGTAGCCGTTGGCGGAGGCCTCGTAGCCCAGCTCCAGGCCCACGCCGGAGACGATGGGGACTTCTCCCAGCAGCGCCAGGAACGCGCCCACGCCCGTCTGCCTGCCCACGTTGCCCGACCACGTCGTCACGCCGCTGCGCACCGTCAGGCCGGAGGCCCCGAAGCCCGGGGCAGGCTGCGCCTTGACGCGGGGCGTCTCCGCGACGGCGGGACTGGCGAGCAGTGCCGCCGCCAGGGTGCCCGTCCCCCATCCACCTCGCCTGTTCATGAATGCCCCCTCCCTTGTCCGCCGGGGTGTCTCCCGGTTCTCGGGTGGAACGTTGTTGCCGGACAGGAAGGTCGGGAACCCGGCGCATCGGGGATGGGCAGCCACACCGGAGGGCCGGGGAGGGGATACAGTCCGCGCCATGAGCGCGCCGAACATCCGCCGAGCCGTCCAGTTGCTGCCTGCCTGCGCCACCACCGGAGTCGGGAGCCTGCCGCACACGCAAGTGGAGCTGGGGCTCCAGGCCGCGCTGGCCCTGGACATCCCGTTCCTGCCGCAGTTGCCGGTGGGCAAGCCCTCGGAGCTGATGATTCCCGCGGCACTGGAGGGGCTGCCGGGCCTGTCCTTTGATGAGGAGGGCCTGTGCACCGTGGACCTCGCGGCCTGGCAGGCGGGGCGCGCGGCCTTCGAGGCGCGGCTGGAGGCGGCGTTCCAGTCCGGCCAGTTCGAGGCCTTCGAGCCCTCCCCCGAGGCGTGCCGGGCGTGGCGGCCCTTCCTGTGGGAGGTGGAGACGCGGAAGCTGGCCTTCGCGAAGGCGCAGCTCGCGGGCCCCTTCACGGTGCGCTCGGTGGCGCGCACCACCGACGGACAGCCCGCGCTGGAGGTGCCGGGCCTGGATGAGGCGATGTACCGGCTGACGTTGGCGCGCGCACTGGCCATGGTGAAGGCGCTGCGCCGCGCGGGCACCACGCCGCTGTTCTACCTGGACGAGCCCGGGCTCTATGCGCTCCAGCGGACGAATCCCCGGCACCTGATTGCCATGCAGGAGCTGAAGCTGCTGGTGGTGGCCTTGCAGCGCGAAGGCGCGCTGGTGGGACTGCACTGCTGCGGCAACACGGACTGGGCCGCGTTGCTGGACGTCCAGCCGGACCTGCTCTCCCTGGACGTGCGGCTGTCATTGGACGCCATGGTGGAGGCGGACGCCGCGCTGGAGCGCTTCCTTGGCGCGGGCGCGACGCTGAGCCTGGGCATCATCCCCACGGACCTGGCGTCCACCTATGAGGTGGGGGAGCTGGTGGATTCGGTGGAGGCCACGCTGAAGGCGGCGCTTCCCAGCGGCTTCACCTTCGCGCAGGTGGTGTCCACGGTGGTGCTGACGCCCGCTTGCGGGCTGGCGATGCGCACGGTCATCGACGCGGAGCGAATCCTGGAGGAGCTCAAGGCGGCGCAGCGGCGGCTCCGGGGCGCGCTCCTGGCCGAGCGTCCCTCCGTTGACACCGTGAACCCCCACTGAGCGGCCGCCGTAAGGCCGGGGCCCCCGCGGTGTTTATCTTGTCGCGGGGGTTCAGGCGCCCATGTTGGAACAGCGTATCGGGACATGGTTGGAGCTGCAGGACGCGCTCTTCGCCGGATCGTGGAGCGAGGTGCTGGGGCGTCACCGCTCCACCTTCGTCTTCCGTGGCATGCCCCAGGTGGCCAATGACTTGTCCACGGCGCTCAACCGCAAGGGGCTGTTCGTGCGCAAGGAGAAGGACCTGCTGAGGGCCTTCCGTAAGTACGCGCGGGGCTACAGCCCGCAGCCGGTGGAGTCACTCTGGGACTGGCTCGCCCTGGCCCAGCATCATGGGCTGCCCACGCGGCTGCTGGATTGGACCTTCAGCCCCTACGTGGCGCTCCACTTCCTCACCGAGAACCCGGAGCGGTATGGGGAGGACGGCGTGGTGTGGTGCGTGGACTACCGCCAGACGAACCGCCACCTTCCCAGGCGGCTGAAGACGCTGCTCCAGGGAGAAGGCGCGGACGTCTTCACGGGGGAGATGCTGGCCACGGCGGCATCGGACCTCTCGACCTTCGACCAGCTCGCGAGGCACCCGTTCGTGCTCTTCCTGGAGCCGCCGTCGTTGGATGCCCGCATCGTGAATCAGTTCGCGCTCTTCTCGGTGATGAACGGGCCCGAGCTCTGCCTGGACACCTTTCTCGAAGCGCAGGCGGAGGGCGTGCGCAAGCTCATCATTCCCGCCGCGCTCAAGTGGGAGGTGCGCGACAAGCTGGACCAGAGCAACATCACCGAGCGCGTGCTCTTCCCTGGCTTCGACGGGCTCAGCCGCTGGCTCCGGCGATACTACAGCCCACGTGCCTCCGCGTGCGCCTCGGGCGCTCCGGCGGTGCGCAAGCGGCGGCGCGTGGCGAAGTGAGTTGGCCTGGCGGCACGCCAGCTCACCCCCTGGCAATGGCCCCCGGCGCTGCGACGGCGGGCTGTCACTGACGGCCGAGCCGGAGCTCGCGCTCGGCCTGGAACCAGTCCTGCTCGGAGCTGCCGTGCGTGCCGCCACGGGCCAGGAAGATTTCGTAGGCCCGACGGGCAAGCTGCTCGTTGGTGGGGCCGGGACGCGGTTCCGGAGCCCGGAGCTTGGACCGGGCCGACGCGGCTGGCGGCTTGCTCGAAGACGGCCCCGTCGGCTTGTAGGCGGTGTGGCGTGCCATGTTCGGATTCCTCCGGAAAAGAGTCCGCGGAGATTGGGGCGCGTCGAGCCCGAACGAAACCGGCATGCCAGGGCCGGGGTTGCCAGTGCGACAGGAGGACTGCCTCTGTGTCGGACGGCGCACAGGCGCAACGTGCGAGGCCGGCGTGCAGGCCCTCAGTCGCCTGACAGCACGCCCACTCCGAGCACGACGTCGAGCGCTCGCTGCATCGCGGTGCTTATGCCGAGGTCCCCCGCGTCGGTCGGGGAACACCAGCGAAGCTCCTGGAAGGCGGGCGTGCGCGTGGGCCGGCGAGGACCGGAGACGCGCAGCAGCCGCAGCGAGAGGTCGCGGTGGGTGAGCTGCCGCTTCACGGTGCCCAGCGGGCCTTGCAGCGTCACGTCGACGCCCAGCGCGGCGGCGAGCCGGGCGCGGGCTTCGCTGTCTGGTGCGTCGTCGGCGATTTCGGCGGACGGCAGCTCCCACAGGCCTCCGAAGAGGCCGGCGTCCGCGCGGCGGGCGAAGAGGAGGGTGCCGGCATGGGGCCACACGGCGACGGCCAGCGTCAGCTTCTTGGGCGTGGCGCGCACCTTGGCGGGGGGCAGCTCGTCCACGCGGCCCTTGCGGAAGGCGACGCAGGCGCCGCGCACGGGGCACAGCAGGCACAGCGGGTTCTCTGGCCGGCACGTGGTGGCGCCGTGCTCCATGAGGGCCTGGTTGAAGTCACCGGGCCGCTCGCCCTTCACCAGCGCGG
This sequence comes from Myxococcus sp. AM009, assembly GCF_013372605.1. Lineage (NCBI taxonomy): Bacteria > Pseudomonadati > Myxococcota > Myxococcia > Myxococcales > Myxococcaceae > Myxococcus > Myxococcus sp. AM009. Next base: position 7,429 of record NZ_JABXEP010000137.1, on the reverse strand, counting down.
CGGCGAGCGCCCACAGTGTGGCTTCTCGCTGGCGGTCTCCCGGAAGGCCTTCGACCTCGAAGAGGCGAGCGAAGACGCGCGCGACGTTGCCATCCACCAGGGGCGCTTCTTCACCAAAGGCGATGGAGGCCACCGCGCCGGCGGTGTAGCGGCCGAAGCCGGGCAGCTCGAGCAGCTCCGCGGCGGTGGGGGGCAGGGTGCCGCCGAAGCGCGCGACGACTTCCTGCGCGGCGCGGTGCAGGTTGCGGGCGCGGCTGTAGTAGCCCAGGCCCTTCCAACCCGCGAGCACGTCATCCAGCGGCGCCGAGGCCAGCGCGCGCGCAGTGGGGAAGCGCGCGAGGAACCGCTCCCAGTAGGGAATCACCGTCGACACCTGGGTCTGCTGGAGCATGACCTCGCTCAGCCAGATGGCATACGGATCCCGGGTGCGGCGCCAGGGCAGGTCTCGCTTGTTCCGGTCGTACCAGTCCAGCAGTGGCCCGCGCACGCTGGCCAGGTGCGCCGGGGCGGGAGAGACAGTGGCCGCGAGCGGACTGCGGGAGGTCATGCGTCCTTCTTCTTCGGCGCCACCGCCATGCGGCGGGCGACACGGTCGAACAGGGAAGGCACCCACCGGTTGGCCACCACCATCACCCGGCCGGGCAGCGTGAGCACGGTGTCGCGCCGTCCACTCCGGCTGGCGCGAACCATGGCATCGGCGACCGCTTCCGCGGACATGGCCTTCAGCGGGATGGCGTCCTGTCGCCAGCCCTCCGCATGGAGGCGGTTCTCCCGGAAGTCGCTTTCGGTGAAGCCGGGCGACACGAGCAGCACCCGGATGCCCTCGGCGGCCAGCTCCGCGCGCAGCGACTCCGTCATCATATTCACGGCGGCCTTGGACGCGCAGTAGCCGCCCAGCAGGGGCAGCCCCCGGTGGCCCAGCACGGAGCTGACATTGACCACCTGCGCGCCACGCCGCTTGCGCAGCAGCGGCAGGGCCTCGCGCGTCATCCGCCACAGCCCGAAGACGTTCAGCTCGAAGACCTGCCGGAGCTGCGCCTCACCAACGCCCTCCAGCGGCCCGTAGAGCCCCTGGCCCGCGTTGTTGACGAGCACATCCAGCCCACCGAAGGCGGCGTCCGTCTCGCGCACCAGCCGCGTCACGTCGTCGCCCACCGTGACGTCGCACCGCACCGGCAGTGCCCTCACGCCCAGTGACGCCACTTCACGGGCCGCGTCTGCGAGCTCGGGGAGCCGGCGCGCGGCCAGGACGACATCCGCGCCCGCCGCCGCGTAGGCCTTCGCCGCCGCCCTGCCAATGCCTCCGGAGGCCCCGGTGACGAGGACCACCCGGCCCTTGAGGAATTGGGTCTTCATGCCGGCGCGCACCATACCCTCCCGGTTGCCTGGGGGGACTGTCTTTCAGCGACCAGCGGGGGCCTGTTTCCTCGCCTGTTCCCCTTCTGGTGGAGCGGGCGAACGCCTAGGATGCGCGCCCTCATGCCGCGCCCTCCTCTCAGCAACGACTTCTCCTGGTCCAAGAGCCGCCACGAGAAGTTCTCCGAGTGCCTTCGCGCGTACTACCTCTACTACTACCGCTCCTGGGGCGGCTGGGAGGTGAGCGCGCCCAAGGACGTGCGCGAGCTCTACGTGCTGAAGAAGCTGGGCAACCGCTACACGTGGGCCGGCAGCGTGGTGCACGAGAGCATCAAGGACGTGCTGCTGGACTGGCGCGCGGGCCGCCAGGTGGACCCGGCGGCGGTGGAGGCGCGCACGCGCAAGCTGATGCAGGACGACTTCCGGCACTCGCGCTCGAAGAACTACTGGTCGCAGAAGTACCGCAAGCAGTTCACCGGCCTGGTGGAGCACGAGTACGCCGAAGCCGTGCCGGACGAGGCGTGGAAGCAGAACTGGGAGACGGTGCGCTCCGCGCTGTCGTGGTTCTTCTCCTCGCGCTGGAAGGACCTGGCGCACAGCCTCAAGCCCGAGCAGTGGCTGGAGGTGGACGCGGGCTTCGACTTCGCCCACTTCACGCTGGACGGCCTCAAGGTCTTCGCGATTCCCGACTTCGCCTTCGTGGACGCGGACGGCACGCCGGTGGTGGTGGACTGGAAGACGGGCAAGTCGCGCGAAGGGTATGACGAGCAGGTGCTCGGCTACGCGCTCTATGTGGCGCAGCGCTACCGCTTCCCGGTGGAGAAGGTGCGCGCCTCGCTCGTGTACCTCAACGAGGGCAAGGAGCAGGACGTCACGGTGGACCCGGACGCCATGGCCTCCTTCCGCCGGCACTTCGAGCAGAGCGTGGCGAAGATGCGCGCGCTGCTGAAGGACGCGGCCACCAACACGCCGCTGGACGCCTCCGCGTTTCCGCCCACGGAGTCGCTGACGGCCTGCGCGCGGTGTGTCTTCCGCCGCCCCTGCGGGCGCGAGGGCGCCGTCGCCCAGGCGCCCCGGCCGCAGCAGGTGGCGTGAGGCGGCGTCCGGCTAGCGCGCCGACGCGAGCCGCCGCACCACCACGCCCGCCGCGTTCATCCCGAAGCAGGACGTAACGAAGGCCACGCTGCCGTCAATCTGCGTGCGGTGGTCGCAGGTGTGGAACTCGTTGTCCTGCGGGCACACGCACAGGAAGCCGTCGGTGGCGTCGTCGTACTGGAGCGTCACCGGCAGCCGCCGCGCTTCAATGGAGTACACGGCGGTGATGCCCGTGTGCTTGTCCGTCTCCACCGCGTACTTGCGCTTGAGCAGCTTGCGGATGTCCTTGGCGAAGGGGTCCATGTGCGTCTCGGACAGGTCCTCCACGCGGATGGCGGTGGGGTCCAGCCGGCCCGCCGCGCCCATGGAGCTGACCACCGGTACGCCCAGCGTCACGCAGCGGTGCAAGAGGTGCAGCTTCGCCTTCACGTTGTCGATGGCGTCCACCACGAAGTCGTACTGGCCCGCCTGAAGCATCTGCTCGGCCACGTCCGCGCGGTAGAACTCGCGCACCGCCTCCACCTTCGCCGCCGGGTTGATTTCCTGGCAGCGCTGCGCCATCAGCTCCGCCTTGGGCTTGCCCACGGCCTTCACTGTCGCGTGGAGCTGGCGGTTGGTGTTGGTGACGCACACGTCGTCGTGGTCCACCAGCGTCAGGTGGCCAACGCCGCTGCGCACCAGGCCCTCCGCCGCGAAGCTGCCCACGCCGCCCAGGCCGAACACCACCACGCGGGCGTTGGCCAGCCGCTCCATCGCGGAGTCGCCCAGCAGGCGGCCGGTCCGGTCGAAGCGGCGGGAGAGCTTGAAGGGACGGGCGAGCGAGTCCGGGGCGGTGGGCGGAGTCTCAGGGGAGGGGAGCGGCTGCGGGTTCATGGCGGTCCTCTATAACGCGACCGCTCGCCTACCGCGAAGGCGCAGGGAAAGCTTCCCGGAAGAAGCGGCGGGCATTCTCGGTCGTCTGCCGGGCGACCGCCTCGGCGGGCTCCCCCCGGACGCGGGCCATGCCCTCCAGGATGTGGGGAAGGTAGCCGGGCTCGGAGCGCGTCCCCCGGTGGGGCGTGGGGGCCTGGTCCGGGGCGTCCGTCTCCGCCATCAGCCGCTCCAGGGGGATTGCCCGGAGCGCGTCCAGCGGCTTGCGGGCCTCCGCCCAGGTGACGGGGCCCGCGAAGGAGAAGTGGCAGCCCTTCTGCAAGTAGAAGCGCGCCAACTCCACGCCGCCGCTGTAGCTGTGCAGGAGCAGGCCCGCTTCCGGTAGCGGCTCTTGCTTGAGCAGCTCGATGAGGGCCGGGTGCAGCCGGTGGCAGTGCATCAGCACGGGCAGGCCGTGCTTGCGCGCCAGCGCGAGGTGCCGCTTCAGCACCCTCACCTGCCGCTCCAGCGGCGCGCCCGGCAGGCTGGGGCCGTCCAACCCGCACTCGCCCACGGCCGCCGCGCCGCCCTTCGCGAGCAGCGCGTCCAGGTGCTCGAGCACGGCGTCGTCCTCTTCGGGCGGCATGTCAGGGAGGAGCTGCGGGTGGATGCCCAGGCCCACCTGAAGGCGGGCATCCTGTCGGGACAGCTCCCGCAGGGGCTCCCAGTCACGCGGACCCACGCCAGGAATGACGATGCCGTGAAGCCCCGCGGCCCAGGCGCGCGCGAGGACATCATTCCTATCCTCATCAAAGCGCGCCGCATCCAGGTGGCAGTGGGTGTCTATCATTGAGCAGGGCACTCCTCGTGGCCGTTCAGTCAGGAACACGCTGCGCGCTCCTGCACCGCAGGGTAGGCACGCCCGGAAAGCCTGACGGTATACGCGCCCTCTGTTCTTCGGAGGGTTTCCATGACCATGCGTGTCGTTTTCAGCGCGCTGTGTGGCGCGCTGCTGGTGCTGTCGACGGGGTGCGGTGACGAGTGTGTCGATGCTTTCGACTGCCGGCGCGACAACGGGCCACCCCCGGAGGGGCAGGAGTGGACGTGCCGCTCTGGCGACTGCGAGCTGCGCGATGTCCAGCCGCCGCCCGAGGAGGACGCGGGGACCGAAGAGGACGCGGGCACCGAGGAAGACGCGGGGACCGGAGAGGACGCGGGCACCGAGGAGGATGCCGGCACGGACGCGGGCACGGGCGGCGACGGCGGCGTGGTCGTCATCGGCACCGGGGCCAAGGATGAGGCTTGCACCTCGTCCGCCGACTGCGCCGCGGGCCTGCGCTGTGAGGGCGCGGCCGAGGCCATGACGTGCCAGTCGCTGCACGTGGCCTTCACGGCCATGGATGACACCGACGCCATGGCGGCGGTGGTGACGCGCTTCGACGAGCCGGAGCCCACCCGGCTGTCGGACGCCGCGGTGAACAGCCGCTACCCGCGCTGGAACCCGGCCGGCAACCGGATCGCTTTCGTCCAGGGCGCCACCGAGACGGGCACCTCGACGGGGAACCTGGCCGGTGAGCTGGTGGCGCGCGACGTGCCGCTGGTGGCGGACCCGCCCGCGGTGCTCGCCAACGGCACCACGGGCAGCACCGAGGGCTTCCTCTACCTGGAGTGGGAGCCGGGTGACTCGCTCCTGTACGTGCGCCGCGCGGGCGACAGCATCTCCGGCATCTCCCGCGTCCCGGCCGAGGGCGGCACGGTGGAGGAGGCCACGGCCGCGGGCACCTTCCCGGACTGGCGCAACGGCGACACGTTCGCGTTCAGCACCGCCACCGTCGGCCTCTCCACGGCCACCGTGGGCGGCGCGCCCACGCCGCTGGCCATCGCGGGCGCCACGGCGGAGCAGCCGCACTACAACCGCGTCAATGACCAGCTCCTGTTCCTCCGTCCGGATGACACGCGGCCGGTGGGGCTGAACGCCGCGCTCTACATCGTCCCGGTGGGCGGCGCCGCCGTGCAGACGATTGCCGAGTTCAGCACGGCGGCCGTCGAGGGTGGCTCGGTGGATTCCTACATCGCCAACCCCACCTGGGCGCCGGACGGCAGCTGGGTGGCGTACGTGCGCGCCTACTTCTTCAACCCCACCACGGGTGAGCCGGTGCTCTGCGGCGGCGCCGCCTCGCCCTGCGCCGGCGACCCGGGCAACATCGTCTTCCTGCGCCGCATCAACACGGCGGACGGCGCCCCGGTGGGGGATGAGGTCAGCTTCGCCGAGGGCGCCACGCTCCCGTCGTTCTCTCCGGATGCCCACCACGTGGCCTACATCCAGGGGGGGCAGCTCTACGTCCAGCAGATTGACCCGGTGGCGGGCGCCAAGGTGGGTGACCCCATCATCCACCCGGTGGGCGACTACACCCTCCAGACGTCGCGCGGCGATGACCACCGCCCGCGCTGGCAGCCCCGGTAGCCCCGGGCCGCTGACGGCGTGAAGTCCCAGGCCCGCGTCTCCCCAAGGGGACGCGGGCCTTCGTCGTTTCCGGCCTGGCGTGCGGTGCCTTGTCTCGGCGCGGGATGCGGCATAGGGAGGGGCGCGCTGGCCCGCTCCTGGGCCCGTCCACCGGAGGACCCGCATGAGGCGCATTCTTGTTCCTGGCTTCCTGCTCTTCACCGCCTGCGCCACCGTGCCGCCTCACCGCCTGGACGTGGGCAGTGGTGGCACCGTGGCCGAGGAGCCACAGGCGCTGGCCGCACCTGTGCGCCTGGAGACACGCTCCGGCAGCTTCCTGGTGCACCCGAACAACGCCGAAGACTTCGAGAAGCTGCTCGCGGGAGAGCCCACGCGGCAGCGCTACACCGCCGGCATCCTGCTGGCGGGAGACTGACGTCCACGCCGGCGCGCGGACAGCCGCACGCGCCACGCTGACGGGGACAGGGGCGGAGGGCTCAGCCCTCTACGACGATGCGGCGCCCCAGCGCCCGGGTCATCTGCGGCGAGGTGAGCTGGGCCAGCACATCCACCAGTTCCCCACCGGAGGTCTCGAAGGCCGCCGCGATGACCTCGCCCACCGTCAGGTGGACCTTGTCCGCCGCCGCCCGGGCCCGCTGGGCCGTTCGCCGGAGCGCGGGCATCACCCGCCGGCCCTGCCTGGGAACCGCGCCACTTCTACGAGTCGTCCGCTTGCCCATGGGTTCCTCCCACCGCACCGTGCTACGCGGGTGAGTACACCGTGGGTCTGACACATGCAGTTGAGGTGCCAGCCGCCTGACTACCTGTCCGGTGGGACAATGCCCCTCATTTCCCAGGTAGAAAGCGGGGTTAAGCAGACAGCCAGCTCGCTGGGTTCACGGTGCTGCCCGGGTATGAATCGTTTCATCGAGCGTTTTCGTTCACTCCGAGCGCAATCTCGACGTTTCGTTCAACGGCCTTGTTTCGTCACGTGGCTTACAATTCTTGGCACCCAGGTCCAATCTGACCTCGATGTCAGAGTCGAGCCTTCCCGCAGAAGTCTGCCTTTCCGGGCGGAAAGCCTGAATCTCCTGACACGAATGTCGCGGCCTCGTGGGCGGCGCGGGCAGTGCGGTATACGCCGAGGGCCATGCCTCAGACTCTCTGCCCGAATTGTGGCCACAGCCCCATTCCGCGCGGTGCCAGTGCGTGCCCCTCGTGCGGGGAGCCGTTCGACCATCTCCAGTCCCACAAGAAGGTCGGCCGGATGCGGTTGGACCGGCCCATGGTGGAGGCGGACGACGACGCCACGGTGTTCGGCGGGGACCTCGTCACCAGCGCGGTGTCCGCCCATCCGGGCCCGGCGGCGGGGGTGTTGCTGGCGAGCGCCGCGGCCTGGTTCGTCCGCGCCGCGGGCCTGTTGGGCTCGCTGGAGGACCCGGCGTGGACGTACGGGCTGGTGTGCCTGGACGCGGTGCTCGCGCTGGTGCTGGTGCTCAACCGGGGCCCCGCGAAGGGGGTGGCGCAGGTGGGCCTGGTGCTGCAACTGCTGGCCACGGGCTGGCTGGCGCGCGAGGCCCCCCTGGCGCCGGTCCACGTGGCCTACTTCATCCTCGGGGTGCTCGCGTTGGTGATGGTGGTGGGCGAGCCGGGGCCCATGCGGCGTTATCTGGCTGTCTCTTATAC
>NZ_JABXEP010000136.1:0-22103 GCF_013372605.1 Myxococcus sp. AM009 | reverse complement strand
GCACGGGGGCTGGTGGCGGCGGGCGCCGTCTACGTGGCGGGCAAGCGGAGCCGGGATGCGAACGCGCGGCTGACGGCCGGGCAGGTGGTGACGGTGGTGCTGGAGGAGGGCGGGCAGAGCCCCCTGGCCGAGGCGCCCCCCGCGCCGGAGCTGCGGGTGCTGTACGAGGACGCGGACGTCATCGCCGTGGACAAGCCGGCCGGTGTGTCCGCGCAGCCCACCGAGGGGCGCGTGGGGGACAGCCTGGTGGACCTGGTGGGGGCGAAGCTGGGACGCCCCGCGGGGTTGGTGCACCGCCTGGACCGGGAGACGTCCGGCGTGACGGTGTTCGGGAAGACGGCGGAGGCCACCTCGGCGCTGGCGGCCGAGTTCCGGGAGGGACGGGCGCGCAAGCGCTACGTCGCGGCCACCGGGCCAGGCTTGCCCCCGTCGGGCACGGTGGACCTGCCGTTGTCCAAGGACCCGTCGCGCCCCGGGCGCTGGCGGGCGACCCGGGCGGCCAACGGCGTGCCCGCGCTGACGGACTTCCACACGCTGTCTTCGGGGCCGGCGTTCTGTGTCGTCGAACTGCTGCCTCACACGGGCCGCACGCATCAGCTCCGCGCGCACCTGACGGCGCTGGGCGCTCCGATTCTGGGGGACGCGCGTTACGGCGGCGCGGCCCGGGCGGAAGGCGTGGCGGCCGCGCGGTGCTTGCTGCATGCCCAGGCGCTGGCGCTGGGACATCCGCGCACGGGCAAGCTGCTGCGCATCGAGGCCCCGGTGCCAGAGGACTTGATGCGGTTCTTCCTGGCCGCCGGCGTCCCGGCCCCCTCGGGGGCCATTCGCGGCGCGGGCTCCGGGGCGGCGTGAGTCCTCACGCGGCGCAGGTGAAGTCGCGGCCCTCCACCCAGCCCCAGCCGGTGAGGTCCTCGCGAATCTCCGCGCGGGCCCAGCGGACGCCCACGCAAATCAGCAGGTGTCCGTCCCCGGGGGCGCCGAGCTCCTGCGGGGAGATGACGGGGATGCCATGGATGTGCGTGCCCACCTTGCGAGGGTGGACCTCCACGTAGCGCCGCACGCGGGCGCCTTCCTGGTGGAGGAAGTACGTCAGCGTCTTGCCGCTCGGGCCCGCGCCCCACACCGTGCAGGGGCGTCCGTCTGCAAGGGGGCCACGGCCTCGCGTCAGGTAGCGCGCCTTCATCCACATGAATCGCTTGAGGGCATAGCGCGGGTCCGTCCGCGTCATCCGTCCGTCGCTGTCGCGCCAGCGGAGCAGGACCTCGGGCAGGTTGCGCAGGGCGAAGCCCCGGTCCAGCAGCTCCAGCCACAGCGCGTAGTCTTCCGGGAAGTCGCCGTCCTGCCAGCCTCCCGCCGCCACCAGGGCGTCTCGGCGCAGGCAGACGGAGGGGTGGCACAAGGGGCTTTCGATGAAGCGCTCCCGGTCGAGTCGCTCGGCGGAGGTCAGCCCGTTGATCCACGTGGCATAGGCCTGGAGCGAGGGGCTCACGGGTTGGTCATCCCGGAAGAGCTCCACGGCCGTGCCCACGCCCGCCAGCTTGGGTTCTGCCTCCAGCGCGGTGAGGCTCGCCTCCAGTCGCTGGGGGAGGGCTTCGTCATCCGCGTCCATCCGGGCCACATAGGGGGAGGTAGCTTCACGCAGCGCAAGGTTCAGCGCCGCCACCAAACCTCGGCCCCGGCCGTCAAGGACTTCCACGCGCGAGTCGCTCGCAGCCAGGTCGGTCAGCACTTCGCGCGTACCATCCGTGGAGCCGTCATCCACCGTGAGCACACGGAGGTCGCGGACGGTACCCGTCAAGAGGCTGCGGACGGCGCGGGCCACGGTGGCTTGGGCGTTTCGCGCGGGGAGGAGGACAGTAACAGCCGGAACGGGCATCGTTGTGTGTAGACTGCCGCACCCATGGGTGGCGTGAGAAACGGCAAGAACGCCGGCACGCCGGAGCCCGCAGCGGTCCGACAGGAGGCGCTGCGGCCCGGCGCGTCCGATGTCAAGCCCGCGGAGGATGTCAGCGACGTGGTGGACCGGCACTTCCGGTCCGCGGCCCGGCAGTTGCGCGAGGGCTCCGCCGCGCGCGCGTTTGGAGAGCTTGCGCGCGCCAGCCGGACCCTTCCGATGACGCCGCGCCTGGCCGCCGGGATTGTGCGGATGGCGCTGCTGGCGGGCACCGAGGCGGCGGCCATCACCTTGCTGGAAGTGGCGCCCGCGGTGGTCTCCAGTCGGCGCGCGGTCCGGCGTCAGCTCGCGCGGGTGTTGCGACGGGTGGACCAATTGCCGCGTGCCGCCGCCGCGCTCGAGGCCCTCCTGGTGGATTGGCCCGAGGACCGGCGTGCCCAACGCGTGCTCCAGGTGCTGCGCGCGCGCATCGAGGGCAAGGTGGGTTTCGACGCGGGTGTGAGCGCGCCGACGGTGGAGGGGGACGAGCAGGGTGTACTGGCGAAGCTCCCAGCGCGGAAGGAAGGCGCGCCGGTCGCGACCTCTTGGGAGAACGACGAGGGGGTCTACCTCATCGAGACAGTGGTGGGGCCGCCGCTCTCCGCGAGGGCGGCCTCGGCGTCGCGGCTTCCGGAGGCGGGTGGCGTGGTTGCCCCCAGCGGACCTGTTGCCACGTCCCGCGAGGGTGGACCGGTAGGTCCGCCGGTGCAGGTGTCGCCCGCTTCGGAACCACTGGGGACCGCGCCTGCCTCAGTCAAGAGCGAGCCGGGAACGTCCGTGGCGGTAGAGGTGGCTCCGCCTGCTCCTGCCACTGAGTCGCTCAAGACGGTGTTGGAGATGCCCGCGGTGGAGTTGCCCGCGGTGACTCCTCGCGGTGCCGCTGCTCCCGACGCACCCAGGACCGTCGTGGAAATGCCGGCGGTGGTCGTGCCACCGAGGGCAGTTGACTTCGAGGCGCGCAAGACAGAAGTGGAGCTGCCCGCGCTGGGAGACGTCGCCGTGCCCCCGGCTCCAGGTGTGGCCAAGACGTTCGTTCCGGGGCGCGCGCCCCTGTCCGTGCCTTGGGTCGATGCCCCGGACGACGACGCGGTCGAGCCCGCGCCGGTCGCCCGCGAAGCACCGCCGGCGCCGCGTCCCGCCCGCGCCACCTTCGACGATGCCGGCGACAGTGAAGTCACCTCGGAGGCACAGCCCTTTCTCGTCGGCGCTGACACCTCGAGTCCGCCACCGCGCCAGCAGACGCCTGTCTCCTCGAAGGGCGAGCGGCGGAAGACCCCGCCCCCGTCCGAGGCGTCGCCACCTCCGGCCACGTCCCGCGCCGCGCCCGAGCCGGATGCTCGCGCGGGCACCATGGAGGTGTCGTTGGCGGAGCTGGAGGCCGCGCTCGCCGCGGCTTCCGGTGATGCACCGAACAAGAAGGGCAGCGCTTCCGAGGCGAGCGTGGGCCCTCGTGAAGAAGACACCGAGGAGCTGACCCGCTCGCAGAAGGTCGAGGCCCAGCTCATCGCTCGACGAGCCTGGGCCGAGCTGGCCCAGCTCTACCTCAAGCGGGCGGACCGGGCGAAGGACGCGTCCCTGCGCGCCGATGCGCTGGCGCGCCTCGCGGAGGTGATGGAGAACGAACTCCACGACCCCGCGGGCGCCGCGCGCATGTACCGGGAAATCGTGGAGCTGACGGGGGACCGCGCCGCGCTTCGAGATCAGGTGCGGTTGCTCGCCGAGAGGGGGGACGCGTCCCTCGTGCGCCGTGCGCTGGACGAGGCCATCCGACGCGCGCCCGCTGGCCGCGCACGCGCGGGGGCGCTGCTCACGCGGGGCGAGCGCTGGCTCCACATGGGCGAGCTGAAGAAGGCTCGCGCGGACTTCGAGGCGGCGGAGTCCTCCGCGCCGGGACTGCTTCCGGTGCTCGCGGGGTTGCTTCGCTGCGTGTCGGCCGCGGCACGTCCCGCTATCGCGGAGCGGCTCCGGGTGGCACTGGCGGCGGCACCGCGCCGCGCGCCGGACCGCGTGGAAGCGCTGCGCGTCCTGGCCCAGGTCGCGGAGGAGTCGCTGAGCGATTTGCGGCTCGCGCAGTGGGCCTGGAGCGAGGTGCTCACGGAGAGTCCCGACAGTGAGCACGCTCGCGTGCAGCTCACGACGCTGACGCGAAAGCTCGGCGACACGACGGTGCTCAGCCGGCTTCTGCGTGCGCAGCTCGCCCGCGAATCCCGAGGGCCCGCCGCGCGTGAGGCCCGGCTGGAGCTGGTCGCCACGTTGGAGGCCCAGGGCGACGCCGATGCCGCGCTCAATGAGCTGCGCCAGGCCGTGCGCTACGAGCCGGGCCACAAGGAGGCGTGGCTGTTGCTGGTGGAGCGTCTCCTCGCGCGCGACCACCTGGGCGAGGCGGCTTGGGCCCTGGAGCACGCGGCCACCGCCATGGAGGACGATGCGGAGCGGGAGCGCACCTGGGACCGGCTCGCGCGTCTGTGGCGGGAGGTGATGGGCAATCCCGAGCGCGCGCAGGTCTACGCCCGCCGCGCAGAGGGAATCCGGCAGGCGCGCGCAGCGCGAGAAGTGCCTCCTCCCGAGCCGCCGCGCTCCGCGGTCCCTCGCCGTGAGTCGAGCGGCCCCCGTGCGCCGCTCGTCGCGGCGCCCCCGGTGCTGACGCAGGCGTCCGCGAACCTCGCGAGCCTGGCCAACGAGGAGACGTCCAACACGGACATGGGGGCTGCGCCATCCGCGCCTGAAAGCGTGGCGCCGGCCCGCGATGAAGTCGGGAGCGCTTCCCCGGGCGCCGCGGTGGAGCAGGGCCGCAGGGCCTCGCCGGAGCCCGGCCCTTCGGGGCGGAAGAGGAAGCGGGAGGCTCGTTCCGACGCTGCCGCTGCGTCCCAGCCCAAGGCGGCGGCCCGCGCCGCCGCGCCCCCGGCGGTTGCTGCCGCTGCGGCCCAGCCCAGGGGCGACGCACGCACCGCCGCAACCTCCGCCGACGCGCTTCCCAAGGGCGAAGCGCGCGCCGCTGCCGCCGCCCCTCAGTCCATGGGCGAGGCGCGCGACACCGCCTCGCCGGCGCAAGGTGCGCCGCGCGTTCCGGTGGAGGGCTTCGCCGCGGCGCCACCCAAGGGCGGAGGCCGCAACCCGCCCTCATCACCGGGAAACACAGCGGCCCCGCCGCCCCGCGCTCCCGCTGACGCCGCCATCCCCAAGGCGCCGGCCGCGCAGCGTCCCCCCGCGTCCGCCCGCGGCGACAAGGCCGCGCCACGCGCCGCCGCGTCCGGAAGCGAAGCGGAGCCAGCGCCCGCATCTCGCGACGCGGAGGCCCGAGCCCGTCGTCCACGGGCCACCGACCTCCTCACGGGCGAGGTCGTGGACCTCGGAGACGCCCCTGTCCCCGAAACGCGCGTCATCTCCTGGGAAGCGCCGCCAGGCCGGATGGACCCGGTGCGCCGCGTCGTCCGCGCGCGCCCGGAGGGCACGGTCTCCGCCCCGGCGCCGGGCCGCACGTTCATCGCGAAGCCACCCGCGGCGCCCGAGCCTCCTCGGCCTGTCCCCGGCGTCATGGACCCGCGCGAATCTCCCGCGCCCGCCTACGCGCCGTCGCCCGACACCGAGCCCGACGCCTTCCGGCACATCCGCGAGCGCCCGCTCGACGCGAAGCCCTATCGACTCCTCGCCGAGTACTTCGACCAACGCGGAGACCCTGCGCGTGCCTCGCTCATGCGCGAAATCGCCGACGCGCTCGACGGGCTCGAAACCCCCGCGCCGCGCGGCCAGCGCCCGCCGCTGACCTCCGACGAGCGCGCCGGCCTGCGTCACCCCGGCCTGCGCACGCCCTCGGGAGAGCTGCTGGCCTGCACCGGAATCGCGCTCTGCCGGCTGTTCCCGGCGGAGGGCCGCGCCGCCGGCTCCTCGGAGTTGCTGCGCGCCACCGCGGGGCCCTGTGCGCCCGCCGTGCTCGACGCGCTGCACACCGCCGCGCGGATGCTGGACGTCCACCTGCCCGAGCTGGTGCTCGCCGAGGACGACGGCCCGCCCTTCACCGCCGTGCACGCGGGCCACCCGCGCCTCCTCGTGGGCCGGCTCCTGCTGCGTGAGCCCATGCCGCTCCCGGAGCTGCGCTTCCACGTGGGCCGCGCCTTGCTGTCCCTGTCGCCGGACCTGCTCGCGCTCCGGGCCCTCAAGGGCGGCCAGCTCCTCCGCGCCCTGGCGCTGCTGGCCACGGTGCTGAAGGACCCGCGCGCCTCCGGAGCCGAGGCCCGCGTGGTGCGCGAGTCCCTGTCTCCACGCGCCCTGGAGCGCGCCATGGCCTTGCTGGAGCCCGGCACCCAGAACTTCAAGGCGTCGGCGCTCGCGGATGCCGCGCGAGACTCCGCCAACCGCGCGGGCCTGGTGGCCTGCGGGAGCATTGGCCCCGCGCTGTCCGTCCTGCGGACCCGCCGGGGCAACGAGGCGGAGCTGGTGGAGCTGCTGCGCTTCGCCGCGTCGGAGCGCTACCTGCCGCTCCGGGCGCCGCGCTGACGTCAGTTCGTGTTCAGCTTGATGGTGAGCGCCAGCATGCGCCCCTTGGGGCCGCCCAGGTCGTGGCGGTACCCGAAGTCCAGGCCGCCGCCGCCCTCGGACATGAAGCCGAGCCCCGTGCTGATTTGCGACGTGCGCGTGAAGCCGTCGTAGGAGTAGCCCGCGCGCACCGGGAACAGCTCTCCCAGGATGTATTCCAGGCCGCCGTGGTAGGTGAACGTCGTGACGTCATTGGTCGTGAAGTCCGCGCGCACGTCGCCCGCGAGCGTCAGCAGCCCCGTCATCACCCCGACGTGCGCCGAGTAGTAGCGCGTCAGCTCCTCATTGCCGGTGTCCACGATGTTGTGCGCGGAGAAGCCCGCCATCAATGACGGCGACAGCCGGAGCATCAACCCCGCGTCGCCGGTGACGGAGTTGGCGAACCGCGACTGGCCGCTCATGCGCAGATAACGCACCGTGGCGCCGAGCATGAGCGCCTGACTGACGGGCAGTCCCACGCCCATCGAGCTGAGGTGGGCGCTGGCGCGCGCGCCGCCGCGCCCCACGCTCACCCAGTGGTAGTCCACCCCCATCCCCAGGCGGCTCGTGGCCGCGTCGATGACGGAGACGCCCAGCAGCCCTTCCTTCCGCCGCGTATCCCACGCGCCGGTGCCTTCGACCCGGTAGGACGGGTAGAGGACCATCGCCGCTGGATTGCCCAGGATGGCATCCGTGCCCAGCCCCAGGGCCCGGTAGGCGCCGCCCATGCCATAGGCGCGCGCGCTCATGACATCGCGAAGGTCCTCGGCCGGCTGCGCCAGGGCGGTAGTGGACACACAAAGGGCAATCAGCACCAGGGCGCGGAGCAACATGACAAGTCCATCCTATCCGGCTTGATGGGGTCAGAGGCCATCAATAGATTCCCAGCCCTCATGGCCTCCAAAACCTCGAAGGTAGAGCCCCTCATCCGCAAGTGTGTCATCCCGGCAGCCGGCCTGGGCACGCGCTTCCTGCCGGCGACCAAGGCGGTTCCCAAGGAGATGCTGCCCATCGTCGATACCCCGACGCTCCAGTACATCGTGGAAGAGGCGGTCTCCGCTGGCATCGAGGATGTCGTCCTCATCAATGGCCGCGGCAAGAGCGCCATCGAAGACCACTTCGACATCGCCTTCGAGCTGGAGACGACGCTGCGCGCGCGCGGCAAGGAGGCGGAGGCCGACAAGCTGCGCGCCATCGCGGACCTCGTGCGCGTCGTCAGCATCCGCCAGAAGGAGCCCAAGGGACTGGGCCACGCGGTGCTGTGCGCCAAGAGCGTCATCGGCGACGAGCCCTTCGGCGTGCTGCTGGGCGACGACATGATTGACGCCGAGGAGCCGGGAATCCGCCAGCTCGCTCGCGTGTACCGCCAGTACAACCAGGCGGTCATCGCGCTCATGGAAGTGCCGGACAGTGAGACGCACATGTACGGCATCGCCGCGGGCACGGACCTGGGGGATGGCGTGATGCGCATCGACCGCATCGTGGAGAAGCCGAAGAAGGGCACCGCGCCCTCCAACCTCGCCGTCATCGGCCGCTACGTGCTGCCGCCCGACATCTTCCCCATCCTGGAGAACCAGACGCCGGGCGTGGGCGGGGAAATCCAGCTCACGGATGGCCTGGCCGCGCTCCAGCAGACGAAGGGGCTGCTCGGCTACCGCTTCAAGGGTCAGCGCTATGACGCGGGCGACAAGGTGGGGTACCTGAAGGCCAACATCGCCTACGCGCTCAAGCGCCCGGACCTGCGGGACGGGCTGCTTGCCTACATGCGTGAAGTCGTGAAGACGGAGAAGCCGTGAAGCGCACCGTTGCACTCCTCGCTGTCCTGGTCTCCTTCGCCGCGGCCGCCTACGTGCTGCCCGGCAGCTCCATCATCCGCCGCATGTCGGCGGAGCGCGCCGAGCTGAGGCTGTCCACGTTGCGCGTGGAGGGCTCCCTCAGCTTCGGAGGTCCGGCCGTCAAGGAGGCCGGCGCCGCGCTGGGGGCGCCCACGGACCGCCCGGAGGTGCAGGGTGATGGCGTGCTGTCCCTCCGCGTTCCCGGACGCTGCCGCTTCGAGGCCTCCGTGCCCGACGGCAACGCCCAGTCCACGGTGGTCCAGTCGGGCGGCCGCCGCCGCGTGCAGGGGACCGAGATTCCCTCCATGTCGGCGCTCGTCGCGCAGGTGTGCCCGCTGCTCGCCACGGGCAGCGGCAACGTGCAGGAGCTGAAGGAGGCGGTGCTCCGCCACCTCCAGAGCCTGGGCATCGAGACGGGGCGCACCGGACTGGCGCGCTTCGGCGGCGAGGTGGCCTACGTCATCGGCGACATGGCCGAGGGCCGCCCGCAGTTCTGGGTCTACAAGGACTCCTTCCGCCCGGCCCGGCTGCGCTACTCGGACGCGTCGGGGACGGCCTGGGATGTCCGCTTCCTGGACTACAACTCGCCCGCCACGGGGGAGTGGATGCCCCGCACCATCGAGGTGTGGCGCGGAGGACAGCGCAACCTGCGCTTCACCGCCTTGAAGGGGGACAACCGGGCCAACCTGCCCGACTCGCTCTTCACCCTGTAGTCAAAACCGGCACTTTCCTGAATTCCTTGCGGCGGTGGCGGCGGCCATGAAGAGTCTGGCCCCGCCTGGCCGGGACTCTCCCCGGCCCGCGACGCAGAGGAATGTCCCATGAAGGTGTACGGCCACCCGATGAGCACCGCCACGCGCATGGTCCTCGCCACCCTGGCGGAGAAGGGCCAGGAGGCGGAGCTCGTCCTCGTCGACCTCACGAAGGGTGAGCAGAAGAGCCTCGGGCATGTGGAGCGCCACCCCTTCGGCGTCATCCCCGCGTTCGAGGATTCTGACGGCTTCCGGCTCTACGAGTCGCGCGCCATCATCCGCTACCTGGACCGCAAGCTGCCGGGCGCCGCGCTCACGCCGTCCGACGTGCAGGCGTACGCGCGCATGGAGCAGTACATCAGCGTGGAGCAGTGTTACTTCACGCCCAACGCGATGAAGGTCATCTGGGAGCGCCTCTTCAAGGGGATGCTGGGGGGCGGCGCGCCGGACCAGGCCCGCATCGACGATGGCCTGCAGGGCGTCGAGCGCGTCTTCGGCATCATCGAGCCGGTGCTGGGAAAGCAGCCGTATCTGGCGGGGGACGGCTTCTCGCTCGCCGAGGTGACGTGGATGCCCTACATGGAGTTCTTCGTCGCCGCGGGGGGTGGCGAGCTCGTCGGCAAGCACCCGAACGTGGCGACCTGGTGGGAGCGCGTGCGGAGCCGTGCCTCGTGGAAGAAGGTCACCGGGGCCTGAGCCCGGAAGTGGCCTCCTGACACCCCGGGTTCCGTCTCACGGCGGGACCCGGCGGGGAATGTCAGACCCTTCGCGCACTGTGGACCCCGGTAGCAGGACGGATGGGGCCGGGGTGCTGGTTGAAGGGAGTGTCATGGAACAGCGACCCTTGTGGAGCGGGGCGGTGCGCACCTCCGGTGTGAAAAGCCGCCGGGAACTGTCTGAGCCCGCCGCCGCCGCTACAGTGCGCGCCGAAGTGAGCACTCCCGTCCTGGCCTCCATCGCCGTTGGCCGCCCCGTCCGGGGCGAGTTCACCTACTCCCTGCCGGACGAGCTGGCGGGCCGCCTGGCGCCGGGGCAGCGCGTGCTGGTGCCCTTTGGCCGGGGCACGGCGCTGGGCTTCTACCTGGGGCCCGCGTCTCCGCCGACGGATGAAAAGGTGCGGCTCAAGGCCGTCCAGCGCGTGCTGGAGGACTCGCCGTCGCTGCCCAAGGACCTCATCGCGCTGCTGCGCTTCGCGGCCGTGCACTACCGCTATCCGCTGGGTGAGGTGATTCGCGGCGCGCTGCCGCCCGGCCTGTCGAAGGCCGTGGATGAGAAGGAAGCCAGGCCGGACGTGCAGCACTTCGCGGTGGCGCTCGTCAACGAGGTGCCGCCGGAGCTTTCGCGCGCGCCCGCCCAATCCGCCGCGCTCGCATACCTGCTGGCCGTGGGAGGCCGCGCGCCGCTGGAGGAGGTCGCCCACGCGATTCCGGGCGCGCGGGAGACGCTGAAGAAGCTGGCCACGCGCGGCTTCGCCCGTCTGGAGGAGAAGACGGTGGAGGCCAGCGTGAAGGAGGGCCTGATTCAGGGCCGCCCGGACCACCTCACGCCGGAGCAGGACGCGGCGGGCGTGGTGCTGCGCGCGGCCCTGGACGCGGCCGCCTTCCAGCCCTTCCTCCTGCACGGCGTCACCGGCAGCGGGAAGACGGAGGTGTACCTGCGCGCGGCGGAGCACGCGCTGTCGCTGGGGAAGGGCAGCCTCATCCTGGTGCCGGAGATCGCGCTGACGCCGCAGCTGGTGGGCCGCTTCCGCAGCCGCTTCGGCGCGGAGGTGGCGGTGCTGCACTCGGCGTTGAAGGACCGGGAGCGGCTCTTCCACTGGCAGGCGCTGCGCCGGGGCGACGTGAAGATCGCCGTGGGCGTGCGCTCGGCGGTGTTCGCGCCGGTGGACAACCTGGGGCTCATCGTCGTGGACGAGGAGCACGACCCGTCCTTCAAGCAGGAGGAGAAGCTGCGCTACCAGGCGCGCGACCTGGCCGTCGTGCGCGGCAAGCAGGCCGGCGCGGTGGTGGTGCTGGGCTCGGCCACGCCCGCGCTGGAGACGCTGGAGAACGTGAAGCGCGGGCGCTACCAGCTCCTGGAGCTGAAGCGCCGCGTGGATGACCGGCCCATGCCCACCATCGAGCTGGTGGACCTGCGCGTGGAGCGTCCGCGCGAGGGCGTGGTGACGGAGGAGGCGCCCATCCTCAGCCCGCCGCTGCTGGAGGCGATGGCGGAGACGATTGGCCGCGGCCAGCAGGTCATCCTCTTCCTCAACCGCCGGGGCCACAGCACCGTCCTCCTGTGCGAGGTGTGCGGCCTGTCGCTCAAGTGCAGCGAGTGTGACGTGTGCCTCACGCACCACCGCTCGCAGAACCGGGTGGTGTGCCACTACTGCGGCCTGGCCATGCCGGTGCCGGAGCAGTGCCTGGAGTGCACCGGCCCCCTGCTCAAGCTGGGCATCGGCACCGAGCGCGTGGAGGCGGAGGTGCTGGAGCGCATCCCCACCGCGCGCGTCGCCCGGTTGGACCGGGACTCGGCCAGCAGCGCCGAGCGGCTGACGGAGCTGCTGGCCTCGTTCGCGCGCCGGGAGCTGGATGTCCTGGTGGGCACGCAGATGGTGGCCAAGGGGCACGACTTCCCGGGCGTGACGCTGGTGTGTGTCGTCATGGCGGACACGTCGCTGTCCATCCCGGACTTTCGCGCCGCCGAGCGCACCTTTCACCTGCTCACCCAGGTGTCCGGCCGCGCGGGCCGGGGCAAGGACCCGGGGCGCGTGCTGGTGCAGACCTACAATCCGGACGCGGAGCCGGTGCGGCGCGTGCTGGCCCATGACTTCGACGGCTTCGCCAGTCAAGAACTGGAGTGGCGCAAGGCGCTGGCCTACCCTCCCTACTCGCGCATGGCCGCCGTCCGCCTGGAGGGGGAGCACCCCGAGCAGACCGCCAGCGTGGCGCGCTCCCTGGGGAACATCGTCTCCCGGCACATGCCCCCCGCCTCCGCCGGGGTCCGCATGCTGGGGCCGGCCCTGGCGCCTATCTCCCGCATCCGGGGCAAGACGCGCTGGCAACTCCTCTTGAAGGGGCCAACGCATACGGCGCTCGCCCCGCTGCTCGCCAGGGTGGAAGCGGCCCTGGTGGATGTTCCTTCCGCGGTGAAGGTCGTGATCGACGTGGATCCGGGGGCCATGCTGTAGACTCGGTGCCCCCCCATGGGCGCACCGGTTCTTCTCGTCCACGACGACATCGCCAATATCGCCGCCGTGCGGCGCCTGCTCACGCGTGAAGGGTACGAGGTCATCCTCGCCACCTCCGCCGCGGATGCCCTCATTGCGTACGGGCACCACCTGCCCGTGCTGCTCGTGCTCGCGCCCGGCGTGGAGAGCGGCCGGGGCCACCTCGTGCTGGAAGAGTTGCTCCAGCACCCGGATGGCAAGTCGGCCCGGGTGCTGCTCCTGGGTGAATCCATCCCCGGCTTCAGCGCGCCCGTGGCCCAGCTGCCCCTGGAAGGGGCGGCCTTCGTCGCGCTGGTGGATTCGCTGGTCAACGCTCCCGCGGATGCGGACGCCTGGCACGTGGTGGAGAACCGGGAGCTGCCTCCGGCTGGTGGGGGTGACTCGGCGGCCACGGGTGAGGAGGCGGAGTCCTGGCACGCGACGCCGCCGCCCTCGGTGGCGGGCGACCCCGCGCTGGCGAACGCGCTCTTCGGGGACCTGGCGCCGCTGCACCAGACGGACTGGGAGCTGGCGGCCATGACGGACGCGGAGCGCTCCGCCCACGAGGCGGCGCGGCACAGCGAGCGTCAGCGCACGCGCGACCTGGACACCGCCATGGAGCGGGCGCACCTGGAAGTGGAGGCCCAGGCGATGGCCTCCATCGACTCTGCGCTTGCTCCGGACGCCGCGGATGGGTGGGGCGAGCCCTCGCAGGGGCAGGACTGGGGCTCGGCGGTGGACGGTGAGACGGCCGCCGAGGCGCCCGGAGGCGACGCGCACGAGGCGTCCGCGGGGCTCGAGGGTGAAGAGGACTCGCCGGTCGAGGATGCGCCGCCGGTGGGGCAGCTGGCCTGGACGGAGGAGGCCGTCTCTCAGTCCACGCTGCGCACGGCGGCCCTGGCGCCTCGGTTGGGCGATGAGGGGTTCTTCGATGTCGACACGCCGGAGGCCCCGGCGGGAGCTGCGCTCTCCGCGGCGGAGGCGGAGCTGTCCGCCATGCGTGAGGAGGCCTCCTTCGCGTCCTTGGCCACGGATGGCTCGTCCTGGACGGAGCTGCCCCCGGACCCCGAACTGGAGCACGCCGCGCGCGCGGACTCGGAGCTGGATGGGGCGGGCGATATGCCCGGTGAGGCCCCGTCGGCTGAGCCCGAGCAGGCGGTGGACGCCGAGCCGGAATCGCCGTCGTCGGAGACAGATGACGCGTGGGGCACGGAGGCGGCGCTGGGTGCATCCGCGGACGCGCCGGAGCCGGAACAGGCCGCTGAGGGCCCGGATGCGGCGGCGGTCTCCGCGTCCAACTGGGAGTTGCTGGAGGCGGAGCTGCAATCCGCGTCGGCCCCGTCCGACGATGACACGGAGTCGCGGTCGTCGAGCGTAGGGGATGACTGGTTCGACTCGGATGCGGAGGCGTCGAGCCCCGCGCCCGAGGCGCCACCCGTCGTCGAGACGCCTGCCCCGGGCGCCGGTGGCTTCGCGGTCCCCGCGCTGATGGCGCAGTGGCAGGCCCAGCAGGAGGAATCGGAGCGCCAGCTCGAGGAGGCCCACGCGCGTGTGAGCTCCGTCACCGAGGCGCTGGAGCGGGAAGCCGCGCTGCGCCGCGAGCTCGAGCAGCAGGTTCAGGGGCTCCAGGAGCGGCTCGCGGCGGAAGAAGAGGAGCGCTCGCGAGAGTCCTTGCTGCGGGCGGAAGCCGAAGCGGAGCTGGAAGGGCTCCGTCAGCGAGAGCCGCATTCGTCCATGGACGCCGCCGCCAGGGCCGCCCTGGCGCGTGACGCGCAGGAGACGGGCGACCTCTCGGCGCTGCGCGAGGAGCTGGAGGCGCAAGTCCGGCTCCGTGAGGAAGCGGAGTCGCTCACCGCCGAGGTCGAGGCCCAGGTCCGCCGGTTCGAGGATGCCTGCGCGGAAGCGGAGCTTCGGGCCGTCGACGCGGAGGCCCGCGCGGAGGCCGAGACACAGGCCCGTGAGGCGGCGGAGCTTCGCGCCGAGTCGAGCACCCAGGCGTTGCAGGCGCTCGAGGCGCGCCTGGAGTCGGAGGCCGCGGGGCGCGTCGTTTCAGAGGCCCGCGCCGAGTCGGAGTCCAAGGCCCGTCAGGCTGCGGAGAGCCGGGTCGAGTCCGCCGAGGACCTGACCTCGGTGTCGGAAGCGCGCATCGACGCGGAGTCCCGTGCCCGCGAGGCCGCGGAGGCCCGCGCTGATGTGGAGGCACAGGCCCGGCTCGAAGCGGACGCGCGTGCGCGGAGCCTGTCGCGAGCCCTTGAGGAAGTAGAGGCGCGCGCGGAGCTGGCTGCGCGTGCGCAGGCGGAGGCGGAGGCGCGCGCGGAGCTGGCGGCGCGTGCGTTGGCGGAGGCGGAGGCGCGCGCGGAGCTGGCTGCGCGTGCGCAGGCGGAGGCGGAAGCCCAATCGGAACTGGTTGCTCGGGCCCTGGCGGACGCCGAGGCACGTGTGCAGGCGGAAGCCGGTGCGGACGCCCGTGCGGAGTCCGTGGCCGCGGCGCTGGCCGAAGCGGAGGCTCGGGCGGAGATTGAATCCGCGGCCCGGGTGGACGCCGAAGCACGGTTGGCGTCCGCGGAGGCGGCGCTTGCCGAAGCCTCGGCGCGAGCGGAGCTTGAGGCCACGTCGCGCGCCGAAGCCGACGGCCGGGTGGAATCGGTCGCGACGGCGCTGGCGGAGGCGGAGGCCCGGGCGGAGATTGAGTCCGCGGCTCGGATGGACGCCGAAGCGCGTCTGGAGTCCATCGACACGGCGCGTGCCGAGGCCGAGGCCCGAGCTGAGATTGAAGCCTCGGCGCGTGCCGAGGCCGAGGCCCGAGCTGAGATTGAAGCCTCGGCGCGTGCCGAGGCAGAAGCCCGAGCCGAGATTGAGGCCACGGCGCGAGTCGATGCCGAGGCGCGTGCTGAAGCCGAGGCGCTGGCTCGCCAGGCAGCGGAAGCCCGAGCCGAAGCCGAGGCCCGCGCGCGTGAGGAAGCGGAAACCCGCATCACCTCCGAGTCTGATGCGCGCACCGGACAGGAAGCGGAGGCCCGTGCGAACGCAGAGGCTCGCGCGAAGAAGGCGGAATCCCGGGCACAGAAGGAAGCGGAGCTGCGTGCAAACGCAGAGGTCCAGGCTGACAGCGAGGCCGCGGCCCGGACGGAGGCCGAAGCCCGTGCGGAGCAAGAAGCCGCTGCACGACTTGAGGCCGAAGCCCGTGCTGAGCGCGCGACAGCCGCGCTGAAAGACGCCGAGGCCCAAGCCGAGATTGCGGCAGCCGCGCTGAAAGACGCCGAGGCCCGAGCCGAGAGCGAAGCCGCTGCCCGGCAAGCCGCGGAGGCCCGCGCCGAGGCAGAGACCGCCGCACGGCAAGCCTCGGAGGCCCGAGCGGAAAGCGAGGCCCTCGCGCGACGCGAAGCCGAAGCCCGCGCGGAAATCGAGGCCGAGGCGCGCGCCGCAGCCGATGCACGAGCAGAAGCCGAGGTGGCCGCACGGTCCGAACTCGAGGCCCGCGCCGAGCGCGAGGCGAAGTTGCGTGCGGCAATCGAGGTCCGTGCGGAGAACGAGGCATCCTCTCGAACCGACGCGGACACGCGTGCATCCCGTGAGTCCGAGGCGCGAGCCGCAGCCGAGGCGCGTGCCGAGCACGAGGCCACGTTGCGCGCCGAAGCCGAGGTGCTCGCGAAGGCGGAGACCCAGGCACGAGCGGAGGCAGAAGCACAGTCCACTGCGGAGGCGGAGCGCCGCGCGGAAGCCGAAGCCCGCGCGGAAGCCGAAGCGAAGGCCCGCGCCGAAGCAGAAGCCCGCGCGGAAGCCGAAGCGAAGGCCCGCGCGGAAGCCGAAGCCCGCGCCGAGCAGGAGGCCCAGCAGCGCGCCGATGCAGAAGCCCGGGCCAGGCGAGACGGACAGTCCCTCGCCGCCGAGAAGGCACGGGCCCAAACGGAAGAAGAACTCCGCGTCTCCCAGGCGGAAGCCGAGTCCCACGCACGGCGCGAAGCGGAAGCCCGCGCCGAAGCCGAGGCGAAGCGCCGTGCCGAGGCTGAAGCTCGCGTCCAGCAATCCGCCCAGGCCGAAGCCGAAGCGACCGCCCGCGCGAAGGCCGAAGGCCGCCACCGCACGGCCCTCGAAGTCCGCCTGGACGCGGAGGCGAAGCAGCGCGCGACGCTGGAGTCCCGGCTCGAAGAAGAGTCCCGCGCCCGCAACGAGTCCGAGTCCCGGCTCCTCGCGGAGAACACCAGAATCTCCGAGGAGCTCGCCGAGCTCCGCCTGGAGCACCAGCAGTCCCGAGAGAACCTGGCGAAAGAGCGCGAAGCACGCGAGTCCCTCGAGCAGGCCCTGGAGACTCTGCGCACCGAGTCCGCCGAGCAGCGAGCCCGCGCCGAGCGCGAGCGCCTGGAACTGGAGGAGCGCGCGCTCCGAGACGCGGAGGAAGCCGCCGCCCAGGCCCGAGCCTCCATGCTGCCCCTGGAGGCGCCTCCCGGCAGACCCGAGCTGGCCGTGGCTCGCAGTGGCAGTGTCACCCAGGATGGCCTGACGAAGCTGGTGCTCCGGCTCTGCGAGGCCCGCATGGAGATGCGGCTGGAGCTGAAGGTGATGAACGCCCTGCGCGTCCTCTGGTTGAGGGACGGGTCGCTCGTGGGCGCCGTCTCCTCCGCGCCAGGGGAGTCGTTGGTCGACCGGGCCCGCGCGGACGGGCTCATCGACGCGCGGCAGGAAGGGGAGCTGCGGCTGGTGCGCAGCGCCACCACGGCCGCGCTGCTGGACGCACTGCGGGGCCGGGGCTACCTGCGGGAATCCGAAGCGGTGCCCCTGGTCCAGCGCTACACCGAGCAGGTCTTCCTGGACGCGCTGGCGGAGCCCTCGACGCTCTACCGCCTGGTGCCAGAGCCGGCGCCGCACGAGGTGGCGCTCGCCGCCGCCACACGTCCGCCGCTGCACCTGCTGGCCGAGGCCCTGCGCAACACCCTCACCTCCGAATCCCTGCTGGAGGCCGCGGGAAGCCTGCGCGCGCGCGTCACCCGCGGCGATATCCACCTGGTCCCGGATGACTTCGGCCTGCCTTCACGGGACCTCCAGCTCCTGTCCCAGGTGGACGGAGAGCACACGCTGGAGGCGCTGCTCCTGGGGGCGGGGCTGCCGCAGGAC
The DNA here is from genome assembly GCF_013372605.1 of Myxococcus sp. AM009. Lineage (NCBI taxonomy): Bacteria > Pseudomonadati > Myxococcota > Myxococcia > Myxococcales > Myxococcaceae > Myxococcus > Myxococcus sp. AM009. The sequence continues at coordinate 4,769 of NZ_JABXEP010000136.1, read as the reverse complement.
ACGGCCTTGAAGTCGCTCGCGGTGGCGCGGACGCTGGGGCTCGTCTCGCTGGAGCCCGCCACGGATGCGGACGCGGGCGACCTGCCGCCGGAGCTGGACGTCCGGCGCCTGGAGGCCAAGTTCGAGGAGGTCCAGGACGCGGACTACTTCACGGTGTTGGGGCTGGCCCGCTCGGCGGGGGGCGAGGAGGTCAAGCGCGCCTACACGCTGCTGGCCGCCGAGTTCCACCCCCTGCGCTTCGCGGGGCACCCCGACCCGGCGCTCCAGCACCGCGCGCAGCAGATTCGCACCGTGCTCGCCGAGGCCGCCCAGGCCCTGGGTGACGACCGGCTGCGCGCGGAGTACGCCCGGAGCCTGCTCGACTGACGCCCGTTGGACGGACGGCCTCCCGGGAGTGCGAGGCGGCTCACCCGGAGCGGTTGCCCGTGCGCTCCGGGGAGATTAAGACGGCGTCCATGGTCCGCGAGATCCTCATCTGGCCCGACCCTGTCCTGAAGCAGAAGGCCAAGCCGGTGGCGAAGGTGGATGACTCCACCCGCACGCTGGTGAAGGACATGTTCGAAACGATGTACTCCGCTGAAGGCGTGGGCCTGGCCGCCCCGCAAATCGGCGTGCTCCAGCGCGTCATCGTGCTGGACACCACGCACAGCCAGCCGGAGCTGAAGCCCCTTGCGATGATCAATCCGGAGATCATCGCCATGGAAGGCGACACGACCTACAACGAGGGCTGTCTGTCCATCCCCGGCGAGGCCGCGGATGTGGACCGGGCCGCCGTGGTCACCGTGAAGTTCCTGGACCCGGACGGTCAGGAGCAGACGCTGCGCTGTGACGGGCTGCTGTCCATCGCGGTGCAGCACGAGACGGACCACCTCGACGGCACCGTCTTCGTGGACCACATCTCGTCGCTGAAGCGCGAGTTCATCCGCAAGCGGATGAAGCGCCTCAAGACTTCGCGCGAGCGCGAGGTGAGCGCGCCGGCGTCTCCGTAGCGCTGGCGTCCTTCTGGCCCTTCACGCCCTTCTTCGGGCACAGGTCCGCGACGACGCAGCGCTCACACGCGGGCGAGCGGGCAAAGCAGGTCCGCCGCCCGTGCCACACCAGGAGCTGGTGGCCCAGGGTCCACCGCTCCGACGGCAGCACGGCCTGCATGTCGGCTTCCACCTTGTCCGGGTCCGCCTTCGTGGTGAACCCGAGCCGGAAGGCGAGCCGCTTCACGTGCGTGTCCACGGGGAACGCCGCGTCGCCTCCCAGGTGGATGCACACCACGCCCGCCGTCTTGCGGCCCACGCCTGGCAGCTTCTCCAGCGCGTCCCGCTGCAAGGGAATCTGCCCGGCGTGCTCCCGCACCAGCGCCCGGGCGGCCGCGACGATGTTCTTCGCCTTGGCGCGGTACAGGCCGCAGGTGCGGATGAAGGGCTCCACGTCCGACGGCTCCGCTTCCGCGTAGGCCCGGGCGTCGGAGAAGCGCTGGAAGAGGGCCGGCGTCACCAGGTTGACGCGCTTGTCCGTGCACTGCGCGGAGAGGATGACGGCCACCAGCAGCTCCAGGGGCGTCCGGTAGTCCAGCTCGATGCGGGCATCCGGCATGTCCGCGGCCAGGCGGTCCATCACCCGCAGCGCGCGCTTTCGCTTCTCAGTGACTGTCTCACGTCCAGGCACGGCGCCGTTGTATGTCACACCGGCTGCGAGCCCAAGCTCCGGTTGGACGCACCCATTCGGGGAGATTCATGAAGCGCATCGACTTCCGTTCCGACACTGTCACCCAGCCCACGGCCGCCATGCGGCGCGCCATCGCCGAAGCCGAGGTGGGCGATGACGTCTATGGCGAAGACCCCACGGTGCTCCGCCTGGAGGCCCTGGTGGCCGAGCGGCTCGGCCTGGAGGCCGCTGTCTTCGTGCCCTCGGGGACGCAGGCCAACCAGCTGGCCATCGGCGCGCACTGCCGGCCGGGAGACGAGGTGCTCACCGAGGCAGGCAGCCACATCCTCCACTACGAAGGGGGCGCGGTGCCTGCTTTGTGGGGCGTGCAGCCGCAGCCACTGCCGGGACAGCGTGGCCTGCTGTCGCCGGAGGACGTGAGCGCGGCCGTGCGCGAGGACAACATCCACAACCCGCGCACGCGCCTGCTGTCGCTGGAGAACACGCACAACCGGGGTGGCGGCTCGGTGTGGCCGGTGGCGCGTTTCCGGGCCGTCGTGGAAGCGGCGCGCAAGGCGGGGTTGGTCGTCCACCTGGACGGGGCCAGGCTCTTCAACGCCGGTGTCGCCCTGGGCGTGCCGGTGTCCGCCTGGGCCGCGCTGACGGACACGACGTCCGTGTGCTTCTCGAAGGGCCTGGGTGCTCCGGTGGGCTCGGCCCTGGCGGGACGCGCGGACGTCATTCGCGAGGCGCGCCGGCTGCGCAAGCGGTTGGGCGGTGGCATGCGGCAGGCGGGCATCCTGGCGGCGGCGGCGCTCCATGCACTGGCGCACCATGTGGAGCGGCTGGCGGAGGACCATGCGAACGCCCGCAGGCTGGCGGAGGGGCTGGCGGAGCTTCCTGGCGTGAAGGTCGACGCTTCGCGGGTGGAGACCAACATGCTCTTCGCGGAGTTCTCCCGGCCCGCCCTGGAGATGGTGGCGCGCCTGGAGCAGCACGGGGTCCTGACGAACCCCGCGGGCGCTCCGCGGACGCTCCGCCTCGTCACCCACCTGGATGTGTCCGCCGCCGACATCGACGAAGCCCTGCGGCGCATCCGCCGCGCCGTGGGCTGAGCAAAGCCTTGGGGTGAAACGCGCGCCCGTGGACACCCCTGGGCGCGCGCGGGGTGGGGAAGGAGCGCTCCAGGCGGGGCATGGTAGGCTCGCACCGCCGTGCGCCGCCTCAGCCTCCTCGCCTTTGTTGGTGTTTGTGCCTGCGCTACCCGTGGCGCGGAGCCGAAGATGAGTTTCGAGGAGCTCTACGCCACCTCGGCCTCACGGCCGCGCGCGCCGGATGCCGCGCCCGCGCCCCTCCGAGTGCGTCCGCCCGCGCCTGAGACCGCACCGGAGCTGCATGCCGTGCTCGCCGCCTTCGCGTCGCGAGCGCAGGGCCTCCGTCAGCAGGTGGCGCGAGGCGGGACGATGCCCGCCGCCCAGGTGGAGAACTGGGAGCAGGTGACCTTCGCGTTGGATGGCTTCCTGTCGCGTCCCGCGGCGCCGCGCGTCGGCTCGGATGATTTGCTGCAGGCCCAGAGCGTCCTGGAGGCCGAACTGGAGCGGGACGGCTTCACCTACGGCGACATGCCGGCACCCCTGGCCGAGGCGGTGGTGTTGCGCGTGGGCCGACTGGCGCTGCGCACCGCCGAGCTGCGCCGCCTGGAGCAGCCGCCCGAGCCCGCCGAGGAGCGGCTTCCGCGCTTCACCTGGCCGGTGGAGCCGGTGTCCGTCACCAGCCTCTTCGGCTGCCGCTGGCACCCCGTGACGGGCGTGCACCGACGCCACCTGGGCGTCGACCTGGCCGCGACGCAGGGCCAGCCCATCTACGCGGCGGACAAGGGCGTGGTGCTGCGTGCGAGCCACAATGGCGACCACGGCCTCCAGGTGGCGGTCCAACACGACGGCCGCTGGGTGACGCGCTACAGCCACCTGTCCCGCGTGCTGGTGGCCCCGGGCGAGGTGCTGGAGCGAGGCAACGCCGTGGGACTCGCGGGGGAGACGGGGCTCGCCACCGGCGTCCACCTCCACTTCGAGCTGTGGCGCGACGGCCAGCCCATGGACCCGCTGGAGGCGCTGGGTGACGCGGAGCCGCCTCCGGAGCCCATGCCGTCCGTGGCCCGGGGGCCCGGCGGGCGCTACCCCGCAACGCAACAGGGGCGCCCCCTTTCGGGTGAGCGCCCCTGAGCGAAGTCCCTGGGCGGTGTCCTAGAGGGAGTTCTTCAGCTCCTTGGCGGGCCGGAAGCCGATGGTCTTCGACGCCTTGAGCTTCATCATCTCGTTGGTCTGCGGGTTGCGAATCTTGCGAGCCTTGCGCGACCGGACCGACCAGGTTCCAAAGCCGGGGTAGCTGAAGCGGGCGTCCTTCTTCACCGCCTTACCGATGTTGGTGAAGACGATGTCGAGGATCTGCGCCGCCGACTTCTTGGTGAGACGTGTCTGCGCCGCCACCACCTCGACGAGCTCTGCCTTGGTCATTACGCCCCTCCGTCCGTTGTCTGGCCTTGAAGTGCTTTAACCCGGCTGGTGGTAACAAATCGCTCTTTTCCCTGTCAATGCCGACCGCGGTTTGGAGCCGGAAAATCGGCCTCCAGACGAAAAGTTGGCCCTCTGAAACACCGGGCGTAGGAAGAGCGTGGCGCGTCGCTTTCCGATACATCGTCGCCACCCATTCGCGGTGAATTGGAAAAAGCCGTGTGTGATCGTGTTTTCAAGAAAGTCTTTGGAATATTGATCACTTGAGAAGGGGGGCTGATCGCGTTCGCGTCAACTCCGGCGGGAAGGCGCTAGGATGCTCGCTTGCGTGCGTTTTCGAACCTTCCTGGTCTTGATCCTGCTGCTCGCCAGCGCCTGCCGGAGCCCGGCGCCTCGCGGGGCGCCACCGCCTGCGTCGTCCGCTGCTCCCGACACCCTCTGGGTGGATGCGGCTGGAGCGGAGCCTGGCGACGGCTCGCGTGAGCGCCCGCTGCGCCGCCTTGGCGAGGCACTGGCGCGGCCCGGGGGCCTGACCGTGCGGGTAGCCCCCGGACGCTACTCGGGGCCTTTCCTGATCCCACCCGGCGTCCGGGTGGGATCAGGAAAGGCCCCGAGTAGCGT
>NZ_JABXEP010000135.1:0-22588 GCF_013372605.1 Myxococcus sp. AM009 | reverse complement strand
CAGCGCGCCGTTGGCCAGCTCCAACTGCTGGGCACCACCGTGCGCAGCGTGCACGAAGGTGTCCTCATCGCGGAGGTCCGCGCGGGAGGCGCGCTGCGCACCGTGTTCGCCAACGAGGCCCTGTGCTCGCTCCTGGGATACCAGCTGGCGGAGCTGGTGGGCCAGGACCCGTGTTCGCTCTACGGCGCGCAGGAGCCGGAGTTCCGCCAGCGCACGCGGCAGTCGCTGCTCGCGGGCGAGCCGGTGTTCGCGGAGGTGAAGCTGACGCACAAGCAGGGCGGCCTCGTGTGGAGCGAGGTGCTGCTGTCCCCGGTGCGCGCCACGGGCGAGGACATCACCCACTTCGTGGCCACCCACCGCGACATCTCCGCGACCAAGGAGCTCCAGGCCCGGCTGGTGGCGGCCGAGCGCGTGGCCGCGGTGGGCACGCTCGCGGCCGGCGTGGGGCACGAAATCAACAACCCGCTGGCCTACCTGGTGCTGAACCTGGAGGCCGCCGAGCGCGGCTTGAGCCAGGGCGGCATGTCGGGCATGCGCGACGCGATGGCCAACATGCGGGGCGCGTTGGAAGGCGCCGAGCGCATCCGCCTCATCGTCCGGGACCTCCAGGTGTTCAGCCGCCAGGGGAGCCAGGACCCGGGGCTGGTGGACCTCAACGCGCTGGTGCCGCCCGCGGTACGCATCATCAGCCACGCGCTGCGCCACCGCGCCCGGTTGGTGGAGGAGTTCGGTCCGGTGCCGCGCGTGTCGGGCAGCGAGGCCCGCCTGGGGCAGGTGCTGCTCAACCTGCTGGTGAACGCGATGCAGGCGATTCCAGAGGGCAACCCGTCCCTGAACGAGGTGCGCGTGCGCACCAGCACGGATGCCTCCGGCCGGGCCCGCGTGGACGTGGTGGACAGCGGCGCGGGGATTCCCGCGCACGTGCTGCCGCGCATCTTCGAGGCCTTCTACACGACCAAGTCCAGCGGCGAGGGCACGGGGCTGGGGCTCGCCATCTGCCAGCAGATTGTCCGCGCCCACGGGGGGGAGCTGGAGGTCCGGAGCGAGCCGGGCCGGGGCTCCGTCTTCAGCGTGCTGCTGCCGCCCGCCCGCGCGCATGCGCCCGCGCCGCCACGGCCACTGCCGCGCGTCAGCCTGCCGCAGCCGCCCGCGGCGCGGCGGGGCCGGGTGCTGGTGGTGGATGATGAGCCGCGCCTGGCGCAGTCCATGCGGCTGCTGCTGGAGCCCTTCCACGACGTCGTCACCACCACGCGGGGCAGCGAGGCGCTGGCGCTGGTGGACGCGGGTCACCGCTTCGACGTCATCCTGTGTGACTTGCAGATGCCGGAGACGGACGGCGCCGCCGTCTACCAGCACCTGTGCGCCCACGCGCCGGACCTGGCCGCGAGGGTGGTGTTCATCTCCGGCGGCGCCTATACGCCAGAGTCCCGCGCGTTCATCGACTCCGTGCCCACCCGCGTGCTGGAGAAGCCCGTCCGGCCGGAGCTGCTCATGGGCACGGTGGCCACGGCCCTGGCCGCGGTGGAGCCGGAGCCGCGCGTGGGTGAGGCGTCTGCCGTGGCGGCCGTTGGCGGCGTGCGGCACTGAGGCACGCACGCGCTCACGCCGTGGCGTCCACCCGCGCCAGCGCATCCCGGATGGCGGCGCACAGCGCGGCCCGCTCCGTGAAGAGCGCGGTGACGTGCCCGGCGTCCACCCACCGCAGCTCGCTTCTGGGCCAGTGCGCGTGCAGCGCGAGCGCTTCGTCACCGGGCACGAAGCCGTCACGCCGGCAGGCCACCAGGACGGCCGCCTCGGGCTGCCGCGGCGGCGCAAAGCGCGTGAGGTTCGCCAGGTCGAAAATCCGCCCCAGCCGGCTCCGGGCCTGCTCCGCGTCGCGCCGGGGGCCATCCAGCAACGCGAAGGCAATGGACCAGGACAGCAGCCCCTGCGTGAAGACGGGGACCGGAGATGCTCCGGCCGCGAGCGCCGCCACGGCGAGCGGCTCCGGGACGACGGCCGCCGTCAGCGCCGCCATGTAGCCACCCATGCTGTAGCCCGCCACGCCCAGCCGCGCGTGGCCCTGGCCGCGCAGCCACGCGAGCAGCGCGCGGGCCTCGTCGACCATGCCCAGGTTCATCAAGACGTGGTCGCTGACGGTGCGCAGCGCGCCGCCCTTCTGCCCCACGGGGCGGCGCAGGCCGTAATAGGGGTTCTCCAGCAGGAACAGGTCGATGCCTTCCCGCGCCAGCGGCGCGTACATGCGCTCGCGCAGGGAGAAGCCCTCCTCGCGGGACGCCGCGAGCACGACGCAGGCGCCGCGTGAGCGCCCTGGCCCCGCGCTCAGCCACCGGACATGGGCCGTGCGCGCCGCCGCGTCGAGCCGGGCCAGCGGGGACGGAAAGGTGCCATCCCGGACCTGGAGGCCACGCTGGAGCCGGGGCGCGCTCCACTCGGGCGCGATGGACGCAAGCCGCTGCTGGAACGGCGCGGCCGCCGCGACCTCTTCGAGGAGCTGCTCGTCACCCCAGCCTTGGGAGAAGAGCCGGGCGCGGCGGGAGAGGCCCGCGAAGAGGACGTCCACCGGATGGGTTCTCAGCACCCGCGCCATCCTACGCCCGTGCAGGGAAGGGTGGGGGTGTGGGATTCCCGGGATTCCATCTGCCCTCCGAGGCGGGGTGTGGGCCCGCCGATGGAACAGGGCGTATCATTCCAGAGCTCGTTTGGAATGCGGCTGGGGGGAGCCGGGCTTATCACACCAAGGTGCCCCCCATGACCGCTCAAGAACGCATCGAGCGTGCCGCCAGCGCGCTGAAGGTCTTCCCCCTCCCGTCGGCGGTGCTGTTCCCGCACACCGTCATTCCGCTGCACATCTTCGAGCCGCGCTACCGGGCGCTCCTCCGGGACGCGCTCGCGGGAGACCGCGTCCTGGCGCTGTCCCAGCTCGAGCCGGGTTGGGAAGGCAACTACGGCGGCAAGCCGCCCATGCTGCCCATGATGTGCGCGGGCGTCATCGTCTGGGACGAACAGGTGGAGGAGGGGCGCTACAACATCCTCCTCCAAGGCGTGAGCCGCATCCGCATGACGTCCGAGCTGACGACGGAGAAGGCCTACCGGGAGGTGCTCGCGGAGGTGCTGCCGGACTTGCCCTTCGAGGGCCCGGAGGAGGAGCAGCTGCGGCAGGCCGTCTTCGAGCTGGCCGGCCGTGTCCCGCCGTCCTTCGCGGAGAACCTGCTGCCAGTGGCGGCGCGGGCCCAGGGCGGCATGCTCGCGGACGTGGTGGCGTCCGCCGTCATCCCAGAGCCCGAGCGGCGGCAGGAGTTGCTGGCGGAACTGGACGTGCGCAGGCGCCTGGAGGGTGTGCTGGAGGACGTGGGGGCGCTCATCGGCAGGCTCCAGCCCCTGCGGCCCACCGGCCCCTTGAACTGAGCGGGTTGCGCTTGCCTTGTCCGGCGGCCCGCGCATTGCTGCGCGCCGGACGCGTCATCGAAAGGGACGGGAGCAACCATGCGGCTCGTGAAGCTCGGGCTTGCCAGCGTGAACACCACCGTGGGGTCCTTCACCCGGAACACGGACAAGGCGCTGGCGTTGGCGGGGAAGATGGCGGCGGAGGGCGTCACGCTGGGCGTCTTCCAGGAGCAGGTCATCGCCGGCTACCCGGCCGAGGACATGGTGCAGTGGCAGGGCTTCATGGACCGCCAGTGGCCGGAGCTGGAGCGCTTCGCGCGTGAGACGGCGGCGCTGCCGACGGTCTTCGTGGTGGGCGTGGGCGTGGCCCACCAGGGCCTGCGCCTCAACTGCGCGGCGGTGGTGGCCGGTGGCCGCATCCTGGGCCTGGTCCCCAAGGAGAAGCTGCCCACCTACAGCGTCTTCTACGAGGCGCGCACCTTCGGCCGGGGCCAGCCGGGCATGGCGGAGGTCCACCGGGGCGTGCCGCTGGGGGACTACCTGTTCCGCTTCGACTTCGGCGTGGTGTCCCCGGAGGTGTGCGAGGACATCTGGAGCGCGGACGGCCCCATGCGGCGGCGCACGTACTCCGGCGCGGAGCTGGTGGTGAACCTGTCCGCGTCGCCCTTCCGGCTGGGCTTCGTGGAGACGCGGCGCGAGCTCATCGCCACCCGCGCGGCGGACCACCAGTGCACCATTGCCTACTGCAACGCGGTGGGCAGCAACGACGGCCTCATCTTCGACGGCGGCGGCTTCCTCAACCAGAACGGCCGCCACGTCATGGAGACGCCGCGCTTCCAGGAAGGCTACGCGGCGGCGGTGGTGGACCTGGACCGCACCCTGCGCCTGCGCGCCGAGGCCACCACCTGGCGCGTGGACCGCGAGTCGTGGCTGGCGCAAGGCGGCCAGGCGACGGCGGTGCTGGACTGCACCCAGGCGGTGCACACGCGGCGCGACGCGCTGACGTACCCGGTGCCTCCCCACCGCAGCTTCTTCCTGCCGCCCCCGGACACGCGCCGCACCGCGCGGGAGGCGCTGTGCGAGGACCTCCTGGACGCGCTCTGCCTGGGCGTGGGCGACTACTTCGAGAAGACGCGCGCCTTCAAGGTGCTGGGCATCGCGCTGTCGGGCGGGCGGGACTCGCTGCTGACGCTGCTCATCGCGCACCGGTACGCGAAGCGCGCGCGGCCGGAGAACCCCGGCTCGCTCATCCAGGCGTTCTACATGCCCAGCCGCTACTCCAGCGACGCCACGCGCGACGCGGCGGAGACGATTGCGCGCGAACTGGGCGTGGCCTTCCAGGTGGTGTCCATCGACGAGGCCTTCGAGCGCGAGCGCGCCGTCGCGAAGACGATGCTGGGCGGCAAGGACGTCACGCCGATTACCGAGCAGAACATCCAGGCCCGCCTGCGCGCCCAGCGCATGTGGAACTGGAGCAACTCCTGCGGCGGGCTCTTCCTGCAGACGGGCAACATGAGCGAGAAGTCCGTGGGCTACACCACCATCGGCGGGGACCTCATGGGCGCGCTGGCCGTCATCGCCAACGTCCCGAAGACGGTGGTGATGTACCTGCTCGACTACCTCCAGGACACCACGGGCCACGAGGGCATCCGCAAGGTGCTCGCCAAGCCCGCGGGGCCGGAGCTGGCGCATGACCAGGTGGGCGAAGAGGAGCTGATGCCCTTCCCCATCCTGGACGCCTGCTTCTACCTGTACGGCAGTGAGAAGCTGACGCCCGCCGAAATCCTCCATGCGCTCACCGCCATGTTCCCGGAGGTGGAGGCCTCCCGGCTGAGCGGCTACGTGGAGAAGTTCGTCCGCCTCTTCCAGCAGTCCATCTACAAGTGGGTGCAGTCACCGCTGTCGCTCCACATCGGCAACCTGGACCTGGACCGGGAGCGCGCGTTGCAACTGCCCGTCGTCACCGGCACGGAGTGGATGCGGCAGGGGTAGCACGCCTGTGGGCCGTCCACCACGCCCGGTGGCCTGCTCCCCGGGCAATTACCCCCGGGGGTGAGTGCCGTCGCCGAGCCTTGCCGGATGTCGCGCGGGAAACAACCTTCATGTCTGCCACTCGACGATGGAGGCATGGATGAAAGCGAAGATCCTGGCGGGCGCCGTTGCGGCGCTCATGTACGGAGGCGTTGCCGTTGCCGATGACGGCGACTGCCCGCCACCTCAGGCCAGCACCAGCCAGAGCCAGCAAGACGCAATGGTGGCCCAGGGACAGCAGGACGACCTGAGCGGCGATGACATGCTGCAGGAGGACGACACCATCATCCTGGAGATGGAGCCCGTTCCCGACGTCTCCGGCCAGCAGTCGCAGGACAGCATGGGCATCGGCGGCAGCGGCCAGGAGGGCATGGACGACGCGGCCCTCGGCGGCAGCGGCCAGCAGCCCTCGGGCGCCCAGGGCGAGGTCTACATGAACGTGCCCGTCCGCTGCGAGCCGGTGGGCCAGCAGGGCACGGGCGGCAGCGGCCAGGAGTCCATGACGCCGCCTCCCGCCGCGCCCCAGGGCACGCATGACAGCGAGCAGCTCGTGGTGCCGCCGGCGCCGCCGATGGGCACGGGCGGCAGCGGGCAGCCCGTCTACCCGGAGCCGGAGTCCGCTTACCCTCCCCCGGAGGAGGACGCCATGGGGGGGAGTGGCATCGCCACGACGCCGCCTCCCTCCAGCTTCCAGCCTTCGGCCGAGCGCGCCGAGCCGATGGACGTGGAGCAGCGTGAGGACAAGAACAAAATCAAGGGCCTCTCGGTGATGCTGGGCGGCGGTGTGGAGGGCTACACCGGCGCGCTGGCTCCACAGCTCAGCCCCGGTGCCACCGCGGGCGTTCGCGCGGCCATCAAGCCGTCCAAGGTGCTGGGCATCGAGCTGGGCTACACGGGCGCGCTCAACAACATCCGCAACGCGGAGACGGGCGCGAGCGGCCCGGACCTCGTGCGTAACGGCGGTCAGGCCGTCCTGACGCTGGGCATCGTGCCCACGGCGTGGCAGCCGTACCTGCTGGGCGGCATTGGTATCAACGACTACAACTTCCGGGGCGGCGAGTCCCTGGGGTACCGCGACGACACCGTGGGCAACGTGCCCGCGGGCCTGGGGCTGCGAGGTCACGTCGGCCAGTTCGTCGTGGACGCGCGCGCCAACTACAACTTCCTCTTCGACAAGGACTTCGCCCCGGGCATCGACCCGGGCGGCGGTGACTTCGAGGGGGGCGGCAGCTACCAGGGCACGGTCAGCGTCGGCGGTACCTTCTGACTGACGCGAGGACGAAGCCCCAGGCGGCTTGAGCAGGAATCGGTGGCGCGGTGCCCGGTAGCCAACGGGCCCGCGCCGCCGTGCTTTCCAGGGGCGCACAGGCGCTGAGGTCGCGCTAAGGTGCCGTCCTTTCACGCGGTCAGAGGAGCGTTGGATGGGTTTGAACATGGAAGACGTGAAGGTGGGCACCGGCACCGAGGCGACAGCCGGCAAGTCCGTCACCGTGCACTACGTGGGGACGCTGACCAGCGGCTCCAAGTTCGATAGCAGCCGGGACCGGGGCCAGGGCTTCACGTTCAGCCTGGGCGCCGGGCAGGTCATCGAGGGTTGGGACAAGGGGGTGGCCGGCATGAAGGTGGGCGGCGTGCGCAAGCTCACCATCCCGCCGGAGATGGGATATGGCGCGCGAGGGTTCCCGCCCGTTATTCCCCCCAACTCCACCCTGCTTTTCGAGGTGGAGCTCCTGGACGTTCGTTGAAAGCGAGGACCTGATGGCAGCGGTCGAAATCACCAAGGACAACTTCAAGGAGACGGTGTCCAAGGAGGGCATCGTCATCCTGGACTGGTGGGCGACGTGGTGCGGCCCCTGCCGTGCCTTCGCGCCCATCTTCGAGCAGACCTCGAACAAGCATCCGGACGTCGTCTTCGGGAAGATTGATACGGATGCCCAGCAGGAGCTGTCCGGGGCGTTCGAGATTCGCTCCATCCCCACGCTCATGGTGTTTCGTGACGGGATTCTCCTGTTCGAGCAGCCCGGGGCGCTGCCGGCCGCCGCGCTGGAGGACCTGCTCAAGCAGGTGAAGGCGCTGGACATGGAGCAGGTCCGTAAGGAAGTCGCCGCCAGGCGCGAGGAGCCGCCGCGGGCCTGACGGCAGCCTCCAGGTACCGGGCGGGGGGCCGGTGGCATGTCCGCCGCTGGCCACCCGCCGCGCTCCAGGCACCGAGGGGCTGGAACGTGGGGGCCCCGGAAGGTGTTGTCGGAGCGTGGCTCGCAGCGGTCAGGCCCGGATGGGTCGACCAGCGAGGCCGCCTTTCTCCACCCGACACCTGGATTCGATGCCGCACTCCGTTTTTCGAGACCCCCCGGGTGAGGACACGCCGCGCGCGCGCATCCTCCTGGTGGACGACACGCCCGCCAACCTGCTGTCCCTGGAAGCCATCCTGGAGCCGCTCGGCCAGGAGCTGGTGCTGGCCCGCTCCGGCGAGGAGGCGCTGCGCGAGCTGCTGCGCGGAGAGTTCGCCTGCATCCTCATGGACGTGCAGATGCCAGGGCTGGATGGGCTGGAGACGGCGCGCCTCATCCGCGCGCGCGAGCGGACGAGCCACCTGCCCATCCTCTTCATCACCGCGCTGAGCCGCGAGGCGGCCTTCGTCACCCGAGGCTATGCCCAGGGCGCCGTGGACTACCTGCTCAAGCCCGTGGACCCGGACATCCTGCGCGCCAAGGTGCGGGTCTTCGTGATGCTGCATCTTCGCGGCGAGCAGGTGAAGCGGCAGGCGGTGGAGCTCGCGGAGCGGCGCCGGGCCGAGGAGGCGGCGCAGCGGGCCTCCGAGCTGGAGCAGCAGCTCATGGGCATCGTCGGCCATGACATCCGCACGCCCTTGTCCGTCGTCCTGACGACGGCGAAGAGTCAGCTCTCCGGTGGCGCGTTGGAGCCGGCGCAGCAGAAGGCGTTCGAGCGTGTGGCGCGCAGCGGCGAGCGCATCCAGCACATCGTGGAGCTGCTCATGGACTTCACGCGCTCGCGCCTGGGGGGAGGCATCTCCGTCATGCCACGGGCGGGCGACCTCAACGCGCTGTGCCGCGAGGTGGTGGACGAGCTGCAGGTGGCCCGGCCGGGTCGCGTCATCCGGTGCGACTTCTCACGCGACAGCCTGCACGGCGTCTGGGACCTGGAGCGCATGGGGCAGGTGGTGGCCAACCTGCTGGACAACGCCTTGAAGTACAGCCCGGAGCCGTCCGCCGTCCGCCTCTCCACCTGGGAGAAGCCGGACGCCGTCTTCCTGGAGGTCCACAACGAGGGCTCGCCCATTCCCCGCTCGCTGCTGCCGCACCTGTTCGAGCCCTTTCGGCGGGGCGAGGACTCGCGGGAGCTGGACCGCTCCAGCCTGGGCCTGGGGCTCTACATCGCCCGGGCCGTCGTGGAGTCGCACCGGGGGCGGCTGACGGTCCGCTCCTCGGAAGGCGAGGGCACTTCCTTCCGACTCTGCCTGCCCCGGCGGGCGGAGGCGCGGTTGCTCGACGACGGTGCGAGCGACGTGGGGAAGTCCCTCGTGCCCATGATGGCGTGACGCGGCGTCACTTCACCACGGTGCAGACGCCGCCTCCGTTGAGGTGGGCCTGATCCACCACGCTCTGGGTGATGAACTCCTGGAGCGTGCGCACGTCGAACGCGCCGGGCTGGTAGATGACGGGCTGGCCCTGGGCGTCGCGCAGCTCGTCGCCGTCGCGGCCCCGGAGGTCAGTGAGCGCCTGCGTGGCGAGCCCCTCGGGGGTGATGACGTGGTCCTCGCCCGCGGTGGCCGCGATGGCCTCGAAGCGCAGCTGCACGCCCCGGTGCGTGCCCAGCCTGTCATAGAACATGTGCTCGGCGTGGATGGTGACCTCGGGCCGGGCCACGGAGCCCTCCGGAACGATGATGCCCTGCGTCCCGTCCGCGCCGTTGATGCAGTTGTTCATCAGCGCGTTGACGGGGAAGCCCATGCGGAAGCGCAGCACGGGCTCGTTCTGCTTCGTCGCGTGACCTTCCACGAAGTAGCTGAAGCCGCGCTCGCGCATCATCGCGAGGTCCTCCGCGGAGACCTGCCCGTCTGCCAGCTCGGTGCGCGCCTCGGGGGGACTCACCCGGAAGCCCACGTCCCAGCGGCCCGCCGGAACACCCGTCAAGTCCACCAGGGGGATGTCGCCCTTCTGCACGTCCACCAGCACGTGGCGGCTGCTGCTGTGCGTCTCGCCGGACGCGGAGGTGAGGGTGACGTCGCCCAGCGACACCAGGTAGCGGGTGAACTGGACGGACCAGCCATCCTGGAAGAGCGTGTCCGGGAGCCCACGCTGCGTGCCATCACCCCCACTCATCGTGACCTTTACGTCGCCCGTGGCCACGTTGTCACAGGCCGTGCCCGCCAGGCCCCACACCACCAGGGCCGCGCACCACCACTTCCGGGACTGCCGCCGCTCCGTGTTCATGCAATAAGTAGTTAATTGCAACGTGGTTGCGAGTCAATCCGGGCGTGGTGTATCTGGGGTGTGGATGCAACCCGGATGCATGAGTTCCGTCCCAGGGCGGGTCGCTCCGGAACCTAGTGAGGTCATCACCCGTGTGGATTCCGACTCTGGTGCTCTGCGTGCTGAGCGCCACGGCCGAGCTGCCTGTGACTCCACCCGTGCCGCTGGAGGCGCCAGGGCCCGTGCTGCCCTCGGAGGTGCCCCCGCCCGAGGTGCCCGCCACCGTCCTGCTGCGGCTCACCATCGACCGCGCGGGCGAGGTGTCCCGGGTGGAGGTGCGGCAGTCCGCTGGCGTTGCGTTGGACCGCGCCGCGATGAATGCCGCGCTGCGCTGGCGGTTCCAGCCGGCTCGGCGCGGCGAAGAAGCCATCGACGTGCGGGTGGATGTGCCCGTCACCTTCGTGCCGCCGGTGCATGGCCACCACGTCGAGCCCGTGGCTTCTGGACATGACGGGGCGGAGGAGCCTCCAGGGGCGGCGATAGGGCAGGGCGCGGGAGCGCAGCCGGGCGCTTCGTCCCCTGGAGGCGAAGCGCCGCGTCCGGAGACGCCGGCCGCGGATGCTCCCGTGGCGCCCAAGCCACCGTCCTTCTCCACCACGGTCCGCGGCGCCTCCCAGGCACCGCCGCCGGTCGCCGTGGGCGACTTCCACATCCCGGTGGGGCAGCTCGCGGACGTGCCGCGCCGCTCCGCGTCGGACCTGATGTTGCTGGCACCCGGCGTCATGCTGGCCAACCACGGCGGCGAGGGCCACGCGGAGAGCATCTACATCCGGGGCTTCGACGCGGGAGAGGGCAAGGACGTGGAGCTGCGCCTCAACGGCGTCCCCCTCAACGAGGTGTCCCACGCGCACGGCCACGGCTACGCGGACACGTACTTCATCATCCCGGAGCTGGTGGAGTCCCTGCGCGTCACCGAGGGGCCCTACGACGCATCCCAGGGCGACTTCGGCGTGGCGGGCACGGTGGAGTACCAGCTCGGACTGGCGCGGCGCGGCCTGACCGCGTCCCTCTCCACGGGCAGCTACGCCGCGCGCCGGCTGTCCCTGGTCTGGGGACCGCCGGAGGCCAGTGAAGCCACCTTCGTGGGACTGCTGCTGCGCCAGGGCCACGGCTTCGGCCCCAACCGCTCCTACGCCAACGCGGGGCTCATGGCGCAGGTGGAGCTGCGCGTGGGCGACGAGTCGCGGCTGCGCCTGTTCGGCACCAGCTATGGCATGCGCTTCGCGTCGCCGGGCGTGGTGCGGGAGACGGACGTGGTGGACGCCCGGATGCCGTGCGCTCCGGATGCGGACTCGCAGTTCTTCTGCTCCTACGACCCCAACCAGGGCGGCGCCGGGCAGCGCCACCTCCTCTCCGCTGAGCTCCAGTCACGGCTGAAGCGCGGCGGGCGCTTCGTCCAGCAGGGCTACGTCATCCTCCGGCAGACGCGCATCCGCGACAACTTCACGGGCTTCCTGCTGGACACCACCCCGCCGGACGGCCAAAGCCAGCGCGGTGACAACACGGAAGGGTACTACCGCGGCTCCACCCTGGGCCTGCGGGGCCGCTACGTCCCGGGGCTCACGTTGCTGGGGCAGCCGCAGCCGCTGGAGCTCGGCTACGTGGCCCGCTACGACGACGTGCGCACGCGCTCGCGCCGGCTGAGGGACAGCGGCGGCGTGCCCTACGCCACCGTCTTCGACAACCAGGTGCGCACCACGAACCTGGGCGCCTACGCCTCGTTGCGAGTCGCCCCCTTGTCGTGGCTCACCCTGCGCGGCGGCGTGCGCCTGGACACCTTCCTCTTCGGCGTGGATGACTTCAACCGGCCCACCCAGGACCGCGATGGTCCCCGCCTCCCCGACGAGTCCCTGGAGGCCTACGGCTTCTTCGCCAGCCCGCGCGCGTCGGCGGAGCTTCGCCTGACGCCCCGGCTCACCTGGCTCACCAGCGCGGGCCTGGGCGCGCGCTCCAGCGACGCCGCCGCGCTGTCCGACGCGGAGCTGGCGCCCTACGCCCGCGTGGCCTCGGGCGAGACGGGCCTGGGCTGGCGGCTGGACGGGCCCCTGGCGTTGGAGGCCCGCGGCGCCTTCTTCGCCACGCGCGTGTCGCAGGACTTCGTGTTCGACGAGACGGTGGGCCGCAACCAGCCCGTGGGCGCCTCGCAGCGGCTGGGCGCCTTCGTCAGCGCGCGCGGGACGTTGAGGGACAGGGTGGACGTCCAGGCCTCGCTGGCCTGGGCGCGCGCCACGCTGCCCGCGCCCGGGGCCTCGGCGTGGAAGCTGTGGGACGGGACGGTGATGCCCTACATCCCGGAGCTGCTGGGCCGCGTGGATGCCTCGCTGCGAGGCACCACCCGCGTCGCGGGGCAGCAGGTGGACTGGAACGTGGCCCTGGGACACAGCGCCATCGGCCCCAGGCCCCTGCCGCTGGACCGCTACAGCGCGCCCATCTTCCTGTTCGACGTGGGCACGCGGGCCCGCTGGAAGGCGGTGGAGGTGGGCCTGTCGGTGGAGAACCTGCTCGACACGCGCTGGCGCGAGTCGGAGTTCAACTACGTGTCCAACTTCCGCGGCCCGGACGCGCCTCCGTCGCTGATGGCCACCCGGCACTTCACCGCGGGCGCGCCCCGCATGTTCATGGGCACGCTCACCCTTCACCTGGACCTCCAGGAGGACTCGCCATGACGTCCCCGCCGCACACCACCCGCCGCGCCTTCACTTGGATGTTGGGCACCGCGCTCGTGGGAGGCGCGTCCGCTTGTGGCCTCTCTGGCACGGGAGGCCGTAGCGTCACCTTCCGCATGGGCCTGCGCACCGCGAAGGCCCCTGGGGAGGACGCGCTCGGCGAGTTCACCACCGACGCGGGCTGGCGCGTCCGCTTGTCGTCCGGGGTGATGGTGCTGGGCCCCATCTACATCTTCGAGAATGCCTCGCCGCTGGAGCCCACGGCCTCGGCGCCGCGCGTCCTGCGACGGCTGGGACAGTGGTTGCTGCCCACCGCGCACGCCCACGACGGGCACTTCTTCTCCGGTGGCACGGTGCTGGGGGAGTGGGACCGCGAGGTGGTGTTCGACCTGCTGGCGGAGGTGGGCGAGGTGCGGGAGCTGGGGCGCTCGCCGGGCATCGCCGGGCTGGCGCGCTCCTTCTCGCTGCTGCTCCAGCCGCCGTCCCGGGCCCTGGGCGCGGAGGGCGCGGCGCTGGGCGGCCGGTCGATGATTCTGGAAGGAACCGCGTCCCGGCAGGAGGCGCACGTCCCGTTCCGGGTGGCCCTGGACTTCCCGCCGCCCGTGGAGCTGCAGCGCGTGGACTTCGTGCCCATCGCGGCGGAGCTCGACGAAGGCGGCCGCTTCGTCGTGGAGGTGCAGCCCCACCGCTGGTTCGAAGGCGCGCACTTCGACCGCGTGACGGTGCCCGAGGGTGGCGGGGTGGTGGAGCTGACGCCCGACACGCAGGTGTACCGGGCGCTGACTCTCAACGTGCGCCGCTACACCGCCTTCGCCGGGACGTGGGAGCCCGCCTGACGCGCGTTCAGCGCGAGCCCTGCGGCACGGGCGTGGCGCCCTGACTGGCGCCGCGCACCACCACCAGCCAGACGAGCGACACGCCCATCCACGCCGCGCACAGCGCGGTCCAGCTCCGCGGCGCGGAGGCGTGCACCAGCCACCACGTCACCGCCGCCCCCATGGCGAGCACCCGCCCCAGCTCCAGCGGCAGGCTCCAGCGCCGTGACTCCAGCATCCCGCTCCACGCGGTGGCCATGGCCCAGAAGAGCAGGCTGAGCACCAGCTTCTGCCAGCCGGTCAGCGGCGAGGCGTGGTGGCTCACCAGCAGCATGAAGGGCATCGCCGCCAGCAGCTGGAACACGAGGTAGCCCCGGGTGCCGGGCAGCTCGGTGGACTGGAACTTCAGCTCCACGCCGTCCTTCTTCCAGCCCAGGGAAGGGCGCGGCGGAAGGTCCGCGGGCCGCCAGCCGGTGGGCATCACCCAGATGCGCAGCCGGTCCCAGTGGCTCCGGGTGGCCACCGCGTCACCGACGAGCTTCCCCCACGCCTGGAAGTTGATGACGGTGGGGTCCCAGGTGTTGGGCGGGGAGGTGAGGCCGTAGGAGCACGCCTCCTTCTCCTCCTGGAAGGTGCCGAACAGCTTGTCCCAGATGATGAGGAAGCCCGCGTAGTTCTTGTCGATGTAGACGTCATTGCGCGCGTGGTGGACGCGGTGGTGCGACGGCGTGTTGAGCCAGGACTCAATCCACCGGGGCAGCTTCGGGATGACGCGCGTGTGCGGAATGAATTGGAGCACCAGGTGGAAGGCCACCATGGCCAGCACGGCCTCGGGCGGGAAGCCCACCAGCACCAGCGGCCAGTAGAAGAGGAACGAGAAGAGGCGCTGCGTCACGCTCGCGCGCAGGGCCACCGCGTAGTTCAGCTCCTCGGTGGAGTGGTGCGGCGAATGGGCGGCCCAGCCGATGTTGGTGCGGTGGCCGAAGCGATGGAACCAGTAGAAGAGGAAGTCCACGCCCAGGAAGAGCGCCACCAGCTCCAGCGGGGACGACACCCCCAGTTGCCAGGGGGCGAACTGTCCCAACTGGATGAAGAGCGGGAGCACCAGCAGCGCCACCGCCACGTTGACGCACTGGTTGAGCACCGCGGTGCCCATGCTCGCGATGGAGTCCTGGAAGGCGTAGTACCCGTTGCGCCGGATGACGCAGTAGGCGAACTCCCCCAGCGCCAGGACGATGACGAAGGGCGTGGCCACGGCGTAGACGTTGATGCTCATGCCGCCGGTGTATGGCGCCCGGAGCAAGGCCGCCTTAACCTGGGTTAAGCCCAGGTGCCCTCCGCTTGAGATACCCGAAGCTCTTCGAGCACATCGCCGCGCTCGCGCCGCTCCCCGCCAGCGAATGGCTGAAGGCGGAGGCGCTGGCGCGGGAGCAGGCGCTGGACAAGCGCGCTCTCTTCCTGCGGCCAGGGGACTCCGCGGACCGCTTCGGGCTGGTGCTCCAGGGCGTCTTCCGCGCGGTGCGCGTCTCCGCTCGGGGGGAGGAGTCCATCAAGGCCTTCCGCGCCGAGGGGGAGCTCATCGGCGCCTACGCGGAGATGTTGCAGGGCCAGCCCTCCATGACGTCCATTGAAGCGCTGGAGCCGGGCCGCGTGCTGGCCTTCCAGGCGCGGGACCTCCAGGCGCTGGAGGCCGGCCACGCCTGCTGGGCCCAGCTCGCCCGGCGGGTGGCGGAGCAGCACTACATCTTGAAGGAGCGCCGCGAGCAGGAGTTCCTCGACCTGTCCGCGGAGGAGCGCCTGGAGCGCTTCTGGCAGGAACACCCCCACCTGCACGGGCGTGTCCCTCAGCGGGACGTCGCGGCCTACCTGGGCATCACCGAGGTGGCCTTGAGCCGCATCGTGTCACGCCGCCGCAAGCGGGCGGAGTGAGCGCGGCGGCGCGGTCCATGGTTTCATCGAACGCCGACCCGCCATGTCCTCCCTCCCATCCTCGCAGGACCTCCCGCAGCGGCCCCTGACTCGTGAAGACGCCCGGACGCTCACGCTGGCGGCGCTGGGTGGGGCGCTGGAGTTCTACGACTTCATCATCTTCGTCTTCTTCACCAAGGTCATCGGCGAGCGCTTCTTCCCGCCCGACACGCCGGAGTGGCTGCGTCAGTTGCAGGCCTTCGGCTTGTTCGCGGCGGGCTACCTGGCGCGCCCGCTGGGCGGCATCGTCATGGCCCACTTCGGGGACCGGGCGGGCCGCAAGCGCATGTTCACGTTGAGCGTGTTCATGATGTCGGTGCCCACGCTGCTGATAGGCCTGCTGCCCACCTATGAGACGGCGGGCTACGCGGCGCCCCTGGCGCTGCTCCTGCTGCGGGCGGTGCAGGGCGCGGCGGTGGGCGGCGAAGTCCCGGGCGCCTGGGTCTTCGTGTCGGAGCATGTCCCGTCGCGCAGGGTGGGGCTGGCGTGTGGGACGCTCACCGCGGGCCTCACGTTCGGAATCCTGCTGGGCTCGCTGGTGGCCACGGCGGTGAATTCGCTGCTGGGCCCCGGGCAGGTGAGCGCCTACGGCTGGCGAGCGCCCTTCCTCATCGGCGGCGTGTTCGGTTTCCTGGCGGTGTTCCTGCGCCGCTGGCTGGCGGAGACGCCCGTCTTCGAGGAGCTGCGGCGGCGCAAGGCGCTGGTGAAGGAGCTGCCGCTCAAGGCCGTGCTGCGAGGCCATGGCGGCGCCGTGGTGATGTCCATGCTGCTCACCTGGGTGCTCACCGCAGGCATCGTCGTGGTCATCCTGATGACGCCCACGTTGATGCAGAGCCTGCACGCCGTCACCGCCACGCACGCGCTGGTGTCCAGCAGCGTGGCCACGCTGAGCCTCACGTTCGGCTGCGTGGCCTACGGCCTGCTCGCGGACCGGGTGGGGGTGGGCCCGTCATTGGGGCTGGGCTGTGCGTTGATGCTGGCGGCGGCGTATGCGCTGTACCTGGCCGCGGCGGCGTCCCCGGAGGCGCTGGTGCCGCTGTCCGCGCTGGCGGGCTTCAGCGTCGGCGTGGTGGGCGTGGTCCCCACCGCCATCGTGCGCGCCTTCCCCGCTCCGGTGCGCTTCTCGGGGCTGTCCTTCTCCTACAACATGGCCTACGCCCTCTTCGGTGGGCTCACGCCCCTGGTCGTCACCTTGCTGATGAAGGTGTCGCCCCTGGCCCCCGCGCACTACGTGGCCGCGGTGAGCGTCATGGGCGTGGGGCTCGCGCTCCACCTGCTGCGCGCGGGGCGGGGCGCGGCGCTGCACCCCGCCACCGAGCCCTGACTCAGTAGCGCTCGAAGACGAAGTTGAACGTCTCCTGCTCCGTCGGCCCGAAGGTGAGCCGGAGGAAGCGGTCGCCGCCGGGGGCGGTGAACTTCAGCGTGTGGCTGATGGCGGGCAGGCAGACGGGCCGGGCGGGCTCCAGCGCGGAGGCGACGGCGTCCTCGCCCTCCGTCGTGTCGTGCACCGTCACGGGGATGGGGCGGTCGAGGTACAGGACGACGGGCTCGTCCCGGCTCTCTCCCGAAACGACCTCCGTGTAGCCCAGGAAGGACGCGCCGCTGGCGGGGAGCGTCAGGGCGTAGAACTCGTGGGAGGCGTCCGTCGCGGGGTAGATGGTGGGGGAGGCGCTCGCGGTGACGGGCACCGGGCTCTCCAGCAGCGCGTGGGCGCAGGCGTGCTCGGTGGTGCCGTCGCGCCGGCCGGTGGTGAAGTCCAGCCGTCCATCACCGAGTCCCGCGTGGGACGTGTCCACCGCGTGGCCCTCGGCGCTCCGCAGTCCGCCGAGCTCCAGGGTGTACGCCGTCTCCTCCTCGAGCGGGGGCAGGTCGGATTCGGGCCGGGGGATGTCGACCAGCAGCATGTGGCCGTACTCGAGCCAGGTGCCCGTCAGGGTGCGAGGCGCATTGGCCGGAGTCGTCCGGTCGACGAGCGTGACCTCCGCCGCCGTGGTGTCCATGGACGTGTCGAAGACGAGCGTGACGCGCTTGCGCGCCGCGGTGGTCATCGCGTCCGTCTTGAACAGCTCCACGGGCAGCACGTTGGTCTCTCCCTCCGAGGGAGTTGAGCCGATGACCGCGGGGCCCTGGACCGAACCAGCGTCGGGCTGCGTGCCGGCGTCGGGCTGCGTGCCGGCGTCGGGCTGGGTGCCCGCGTCCGGCAACGGATTGGGCGGCGTGGGGTCGTCGTTGTCACAGCCGGCCAGGGCCAGCAGGGCGCACGTGGCGAGCAGGGTGGTGGTGGCGGCGGTTCGCATCGGAGGGCCTTGGTGGGGATGGTGCGAGGAGGAGAGCCGGGGCGCCCCCGTGGTGAGCGGAGCGCCCCGGTGGAGGGGCCGAGGTGCGGCCCAGGTCACCCAGTGGGTGACGGGCTAGCAGTTGAAGATGGTGGGGTCGGTGTCGTCGCAGTCGAAGCGCTGGGTGACGTAGCCCGCGGGCGCCTCACACGCGAAGCGGTAGAGCGGGCTGCTCGCGCCGTAGCCATCTCCGTCCGCGTCCCGGTAGTAGCGGCCGCGGTTGTCATACAGGTACTCGGGCACGATGCCGACCGAGGTGGTGGGCGCGCTGATGTTGATTTCATAGGTGTGGCCGACCGTCAGGTCGAACACCCGCGCGTGGTGCAGCGCGCAGGTGCCTTCGGTGATGCCGTCGGTGCTCACCAGCGCGTTCAGCGTGACGTTGGGCGTGACGCTCGTGTCCACCGCGGTGATGGTGACGTTCTGCGTGGCGTAGAACGCCACGGACTCCACGGTGGAGCTGGGCGACGTCCTTGCCACGGGGATGTACGTCACCGTGCCCGCGCCGCCGCCGGACAGCGTCACCGTGTAGTGCTTGTGCTGGGTGCTGATGTTGGGCGCGCCGCTGGTGCCGTTCACGTTCACGTTGTCGCCAGGGTTGGACGCGTGGGCGCACGCGTGCGTCGTCATGGCCGTGTTGTCCACGCTGGTGCAGGTGGCCTCCAGGGGCTGCTCCTGCTCCGACGTGAAGTCCTGCCCCGCGTCGTCCATGGGGCCGCAGGCGGCCAGCGACAGGCCGAGGAATGCACTGAAAAGGGTCCGCTGGGTCAGCTTCATGATGAGGCTTCCTTTCGTGAGCCGGGCTCAAAGCCGTGAGCGCCGGTAATCGCCACTCATGACGTATTAGCAACTTGGTTGCAATAACGCGGAAGGTCGGTTCGCCCCGGACGCGCTACTGCAGGTGCTCGATGACCATGTGGAGCTCGGGCAGGGACGTGGGGCCGAGCTGGAGCGTGTACTGGACGCGGTCGGTCAGTTCGTAGCCGACCATGTGCTTCAGCCCGTCGCAGAAGCCGCCGGTGGCCTGGGTGCCGGCCTGGGGCACGGTGGTGCTGATGGCCGTCTCGGTGAGAGTGACGGGCACGTCCGGGCTGCTCAGGTAGACGACGAAGTTGCCGGTGGCGAAGGCCTTGTAGCTGAAGGTCCCCACGTACTGGCCGTCCTCCGGGAGGAGCTTCACCGTGTAGTAGGTGTGGAAGTCGTCCACGCGCGGATGACGGGCGGTCGTGGCGTTGACGGTGACGAAGGGGCCGTTCGTGACGTGCCAGCACGCGTGCTCGCCGTCGTCGCCGAAGTCGAAGCCGTCACTGGGGACGTAGTCCGGGTCCGGCACGCAGGCCAGGCCATCCTCGGCGGCAAGGTAGCCCTTGTTGCAGTGGCACCAGTCACCGGTGGGCTCCCGGTGGATGTGGCCGTTGGGCTCGCAGGGGTCGCCTTGCTCGACAGGGGGTGGGTCTTCGTCTCCGCCACAGGCGATGGCCACCGTGGCACACGCGGTCAGGAAGAGGACTCGGAGGGTCGGGCGCATGGGGTGCTTCCTACATGCTTCATGGATTCAAATGCAACTCAGGTGCATGTGTTGCAGTGGCGCAAACGCGCGAAGGCCCACGGTGGGAGGAGGAAGCTCCCGCCGTGGGCCCGAAAGACGCTCAGCAGGTCAGGTCAGTGGTGGTGACCCGCCTCCTCGATGATGAGGGTGAACGAGGCGTTGCTGGGGCGAATGGAGCGGAACTCCAGGTAGTACTCGGTGTCGGCCTCGAGGTCCGCGACGGTGGCCTTCTTCAGGCTGGAGCAGACCTCGGTGGGGACGGTGTAGCGGCACTCGCGGGCCACCTCGGTGCCGGTGGCGGCCTCGAAGATGCGCAGGCCGCGGTTGCGCGACAGGATGAAGGCGAACTCACCCGACTCGTCCGGGAGGAACGAGACGCGCCCGGCGTAGTTCCACGGCATGTGCTGCGGCAGGGTGACCTGGTAGGCGGTGTGCGCCTGGCTGACGTCCACGAGGACAGGCGCGCCCAGGGCGGCGGCGGTGACGGGCTCGAAGGGGCCGTACTCGGCGTGGTAGCACGCGTGCTCGACGATGTGCTCCAGCTCCTCGGGCTCCTCGCAGGAGGGGAGGGCGTTGAACAGGGCCTCCTCGCTGCTCTCCAGGGCGGCGGCCTCGGGAGCAGTGGGGGCATCCTCCTCGACGGGGGTGCCGCAGCCGGCGAGCAGGACGGCCACGCTGGTGGCGAGCAGGGACTGCTTGAAGGGGAATTGCAGCTTCATGGTGATTGCTCCTTGGAGGGGTACTGCGGGGTGACACAGGGGTGGTCAGGGCGTGGCGGGGCGCAGGACGAGCCACGCGGCCACGACCTCTCCCGAGGGTTTGCGCTCGGGAGGCAGTTGCATGTGCGTGGTGCGCTCGCCGAGCTGCAGGTCGGCGGTGCGGCGGAAGGCCTCCTGGAAGGAGTCGCCGTCCGGGAAGGTGCCGCGCGCGACGCAGCCCGCCGCGAAGCAGCGAGGTGGCTCGGCCTGGACGGGCAGCACATCGGCCTCCACCTGGGCGTGCCACTTCGCCAGCGCCGCCCGGGCTTGCTCCGTCCAGGGCTCGTGGCTCACACCGGACGCCCTCAGCTCCGCCAGCACCGCGTCCCGGCGGGCCTCGGGCGCGGCGTAGGTTCCGCGCAGGGCCTTCACCAGGGGCAGGCGCGAGGCGGGAGGCGCGCGCCGGGAGCGCGAGGCGGGCGCCAAGGTGGGTTCGTCGCTGGGACGCACGCCCGGCAGCGCCTGGGGGACCGGGCCGGCGGGACGGCGCGCGACGGCGATTGGGCGCGGCGTGGGGGCCGGGGCGAGCGGAGCGGCGGCCTCGGGCTCAGGAGCCCGCCGTGGAAGCTCCACCGGCCGGTGAAGCCAGGAGGCAGTGGCGCAGGCCAGCGCGAGTCCCGTGAATCCCAGGCTCCAGATGATTCGGCTCACGATGACGCGCCCTCCTTCGTGGCTGGACAAAGCTCCGCCGTCCCCGCCAGGTCCCCATTCCAGGAACGCTCGCGATAATCTGCCATCTAGATTCATATGCAATCAAGTTGCATTTAATGGGCGGAGGCGTGGCGTTGCGTGTCACGCGGACGGCGAGTCACGCCGCGATGTAGGTCTCCGAGGACCCTGTATTTCTTGTGTTTCAGGAAAGTGGGTTGCCGGTCACGGACTTCATCCACTAGGACAGTTGCCCTCTCACGCCGAGGTCACTCCATGGGAATGTCGTCCTTGTTGCTGCGCGTGGTGGTGCTGGTCGTCCTGGCTGTGCCCACGCTGGCCCATGCGGGCTCTTATCTGCGCGTCGTCAGTTGGAACCTGCGTCACGAGGGGTGGACCGCGGAGCAGACGTATCGCGAGGACGCGGAGCAGATCTGGCGGCAGTACGGCGCGAACAGCAATTCGAACAACGGCTGTGACGTGGTGTTCCTGCAGGAGGTGATGAACACCAGCGTGGTTCCGGCGGTCGTCGCGGAGCTCAACGCCGTCTCTGGCGTGAAGTGGCGCTATGCGCAGACGCCGCTCATCGGGCGCTCGTCGTACAAGGAAATCTACGCGGTGCTGTACCGGGAGGACACGGTGTCGCTGCTGTCCTCCAGCGTGTACGGCGACGCGGGGGATGTGTTCGAGCGCGAGCCGCAAATCGTCCGCGTGCGGCACAATCCCACGGGCGCTGACTACACGTTCATCAACTGGCACACCGTCTGGGGCAACCCCGCGGACCGCGACGCCGAGGTGAAGCGCATCGGCGCGGTGTTCAAGTCGGTGCAGGACGCCAGCTCCACCGACCAGGACGTCATCCTGGTGGGGGACCACAACATGGCGTGCACGGCGTCGTCGTGGGCGAACCTGGTGGCGCTGTCTCCCACGGTGACCTGCACGCTGAACGTGGCCACCACCATCAACCTCAGTGGCAGCTACGTGAATGCCTATGACCACTTCTGGATGCAGCCGACCTACGTGACGGAGTTCTCCTCGGCGGGGCGCGACTACATCGGGAACACGCGGGACTTCGTCACCCGCCTGTCGGACCACGCGCCCATCTACCTGACGCTGTATTCCAACAGCGATACGGACTGAGTCTCTTGAGACGTCGCGCATGGGGTGTGGGGGGCGCCGCGCTGGTATTGGCGGCGCTCGCGATGTGGTGGCTGTGGCCCGCGGACGTCGCCGCGCCGGGGGCACCTCCCCGCGCACCCGCCGCGCGCATGGCAGCCGCGACCCCGGTGAAGCCGCCGCCCGTGGCGCCGGAGCCCCCGCGTCCCGAGGGGCTGCGTCTGCGCGTGGTGCTGCGAGGGGATGTGCCCTTCCAGGGAGAGGCCCGCGTGGGCGTGGCCTCCATCACCGACGCGGACCGGCACCTGTGGGAGGTGTCGAAGCGCGAGGGGCGCGAGGGCGCCGGGCCCGAGCGGCTGGAGGACCTGGCCAACGTGTCGGAGTGGCGGCCCGTGGAGGTGACGCCGTCGCTGGCGGGTGGGGTGCTGGGGCCGGTGCTCGTGCCAGTGGCGCCGCTCTACCGGGTGGTGGCCTGGGCAGCGGATGGAACGTTCTGGCTGGGAGACGTGGTGCCCGAGGAGGCGGCCGCCACCGGCGTCGTGGAGGCTGTCCTGTCTGCCCGGGCGCCCACCGGTGTGCGGGTGCGGCTCGCGGGAGTGCGACCCGAGCATGGCCCGTTCTCACTGCGTGTGGTGCGTGGCGTGTCCCGGGATGCCCGTGACGCGGAGCGCGCGAGCGAGCTGTTGCCCGTGATTCGGCAGGTCGCGCCGGACCTCGCCTCCGCGCTCGCGGACGGAGTGGCGCTCCCGCTTCCCGTGGGGAATCCGCTGGAGCTGCTGCCCTTGCCCACGGACCCATCGGTGGGGTTGGTGCTCCGGAGC
>NZ_JABXEP010000134.1:0-22683 GCF_013372605.1 Myxococcus sp. AM009 | reverse complement strand
CGACGAGCTCATCGCGAGCACGCCGCCTCCGCCCGTGGGCGCGCTGGACATCGACGAGCCACTGCCGGGCTTCGAGTTTGAAATCGAGGGCTCGGCGGGGGATGCGCCCGTGGCCATGGGCGCGCCGCTCGACGAGCCCCCCATCGAGGTCGGAATCTCCCTGGAGGTCGAGCCGGCGTCGTCCGCACCGGCGGGGGGTGGGCCCTTCGAGTTCGAGCTGGACCTGGGGGACGCCATCGCGGAGCCGCCTCGTGCGCCCGCGGCACCACCCGCGCGCGTGGCACCTCCGCCAGCACCTGTCTCCAGTGGAGGCAGCTTCGAGTTCGACCTGGACCTGAGCGAGGTCGAGGCCGCGCCCTCGCCGCCGCCTCCTCGCGCCCCGGCGGCACCCAAGCCGCCGTCGGCTCCGGCCGCGTCTCCCGTTGCTGGCATCGAGTTCGACTTCGACCTGAGCGAGGTCGAGGCCGCGCCCTCGCCGCCGCCTCCTCGCGCCCCGGTGGCACCCAAGCCGCCGTCCGCTCCGGCCGCGTCTCCCGCTGCTGGCATCGAGTTCGACTTCGACCTGACCGAGGATGTGAGCCCCGCGCCTCCGCCGCCTCCTCGGGCACCGGCCGCGCCGCCGTCACCGCCGCGCGCCCCTGCTCCGGCAAGCACGGGTGGAGGCAGCCTCGAGTTCGACCTGGACCTGTCCGAGGACATGGAGGAAGTCCCTCCCGTCGCGCCGCCACCGGCTCCACGCGCGGCACCCGCGCCGGTGCAGCCGCCCGCGGCGTTCCGCCCTCCGCCTCCGCCGCCCGTGGCACCGCCGCCTCCGCAGGGGCTCCCCCAGGTGCGCCGGGAGGCGCCTCGGGCACCGGAGCAGCCGGTGACACCCTCGGTGCTCGCGCCCGCCGTGGCGAAGGCCGCCGCGCAGGCGCCCGCGCTGGATGAGCACGGCCTGCCGAAGACGGTGTTCCTGCCTCCGCCGGGGCCGCTCAGTGGCACGGGGCCCGTCATCGGCATCGACCTGGGCACCACGAACTCGTGCGTGGCGCTGCTCTCCAACGGCCGGCCGCTCGTGCTGCGCTCGCGCGAGGGCTACAACACCATCCCCTCCGTCATCTCGCTCAACGCGCAGAACAAGCTGCTGGTCAGCCACCGCGCGAAGAACCAGCTGGTGCTGCGTCCCCAGCACACCATCTATGGCGCGAAGCGGCTCGTCGGACGTCCCTACGACAGCGCCGTGGTGAACCAGGTCCGCGAGCGCTTCCACTACGACATCGTCCCCGACTCCGCCGGCCGCGCCGCCGTGCGTCTGGCGGACACGGCCCTGTCGCTGGAAGAGGTGCAGGCCATCATCCTCCGCGAGTGCAAGGAGATGGCGGAGGCCCACCTCAACCAGAAGGTGGAGCGCGCGGTGGTGACGGTGCCCGCGTACTACTCCGAGCCGCAGCGTGAGGCCGTGCGCAAGTCCGGCATCCTCGCGGGCCTCAAGGTGGAGCGCATCCTCAACGAGCCCACCTCCGCGGCGCTCGCCTATGGCCTCAACCGCGAGCTCAACAAGAAGGTCCTCGTCTACGACCTGGGCGGCGGCACCTTCGACGCCACGATTCTGAAAATCGAGAAGAACGTCTTCGAGGTGCTCGGCACCGGCGGCGACATCTTCCTGGGCGGTATCGACTTCGACAACCTCATCGTCGACTACCTGCTGGCGCGCTTCCAGGAGAAGGAAGGCATCGCCTTCACGGGGGACGGCATCGCCCTGTCGCGCGTGAGTGACGCGGCCGAGCGCGCGAAGATGGGGCTGTCCGAGCGCAGCACCTTCGAGGTCCACATCCCCATGCTGATGATGGACGACACGGGCAGGCCGCGTGACTTGCGTGTCGTCCTCAGCCGACAGGAGCTGGAGAAGATCTGCGAGCCGCTGCTCAGCCGCACCATCGACGTGGTGCGCGACGTGCTCCTGGACGCGAAGCTGAAGGCCGCCGAGGTGGACGACATCATCCTCGTGGGTGGCATGAGCCGCATGCCGCTGGTGCGCGACAAGCTCAAGGGGCTCTTCGGCAAGGGCCCGCAGGCCAGCGTCAACGCGGACGAGGCCGTGGCCCTGGGCGCGGCGCTCTACTCGGGCTCCGTGGACAAGGTGAGCAGCGTGGTGCTCATCGACGTGCTGCCGATGACGGTGGGCGTGGCCATGCCCGGCGGCGCCTTCAAGCGCGTCATCGAGCGCAACAGCCCGCTGCCCGCGCAGCGCTCCTTCGCCATCAACACGACGAAGGACAACGAGGCCTTCCTGGAGCTGTCCATCTTCCAGGGCGAGGACAACCACATCTCCGCCAACGAGTACCTGGGCACCGTGCGCATCGAGGGCCTGCCCAAGGGGCCCAAGGGCTCGGTGCGCGTGGCGGTGACGCTCAAGCTGGACTCCGAATGCGTGCTGCACGTGGAGGCGCGTGAGTACTCGACTCGCAAGGAAGTGAAGGCCACATTGGCCACGCGCTACTCGCCGGAGGAGCTCCAGAAGCAGCTCCAGGTCAGCAAGGAGTCCGTGAAGGCCGCCGAGGACCGCCGTGGCGCCGACCTCAAGGAGCGCGCGGGCGGCTTCTGGGGCTTCGTGAAGAAGGCGCTGGGCCGGAAGTAGCGCACCGCCATGACGGCCACCGCGCCCCGGTACATGACGCGCTTCAGGTGCCTCGCGGACGCCTGCGAGGACACCTGCTGCGCGGGGCTCGTCGTGCTCGTCAGCGAGCCGCGCCTGCGGCGCTTGAAGCAAGCGGTGGCGGGCGGCCCGGACGCGGAGCGGGTGGAGGCCTTCATCCAGCCGGAGCCCGGCGCCAGCCCCGGCGACGAGGCCGTCATCGCGAAGCGCGAGGACGGGCACTGCGTGTTCCTCGACGCGCGTAAGACGTGCTCGCTGCACCGCGCCTACGGCGAGGCCGCGCTGCCGGACGCGTGCGCCACCTTCCCGAGAGTCGCCACGCGCTGGGCGCACGGGCTGGAGGTGACGGGCTCGCTCGCGTGTCCAGAGGTGGCTCGGCTGTGCCTGCTGGCGGAGGACGCCGTGGACACCGTGCCCGTGTCCGAGGACCTCGCGCTTCGTCCCGAGGTCGCGCGCTCCCTGGGCGGCGGCGCCTCCGAGGACGCGTGGACGCGGCACGCGGAGGCCGTGCGCGCCACCGCGCTGTCGGTGCTCCAGCGCCGCGAGCTGCCCTTCGCCGCGAGGCTCTTCGCGCTGGGGCAGCTGGGCCTGCGGCTGGACGGCTTCTACTTCCAAGGCACGGAGGTGTTTCGCGGCGACGCGCGTGAAGGCGCGGAGGCCCTGCTGGCGGAGGTGCTGCGGGCCTTCTCCCTGCCGGAGACGCTGACCGCGCTGCACGGTGGCTTCGCGGCGCTGGCGCTGCCGGGGGGGCCATGGGTGGGCATCTGCGCCGCGGCGTTGAAGTCCCGTCTGGGCGCGGTCCGGAGCGAGCGGTTCCACACGCTGGTGGCTCTGGTGCTGGAGTCCTACGGCGGCGCGGACCTGTTGCCCGACGACGCGTGGCACCGCTACGCGGAGCGCCGTGAGCGGCTGTCCCCCGGGCTGTCACAGCGGGTAGCGCAGTACCTGCGTCACCACGCGGTGAACCACTGGCTGCGCCACCCCTTCACCGACGCGCCGCGGGTGCTGGACTACGTGTTCCGCATGGCGCTGCGCGAGGCCGTCGTGAGCTGGACGCTCTTCGGCCACCCCACGGTGGTGGCGCTCTGCGCGGAGGGCGCGGCGGACACGGCCGAAGCCCGGGCCCGGCTCGACGCCGCCGCGGTGGAGTGCTTCCAGCTCATCGCGAAGCACGTCGAGCAGGCGCCCCAGCTCCACGCCCTGGCCCAGGGGCTGGCGGGGAGCGGGGGCGACGAGACGCTCGGCCGGATGCTCGTGCTGCTCAAGGGGCTCTGATGCTCAGGGCCGCGCGCGGGGCGTCGCGCCGAGCCGCCGCATGGCCTCCTGGAACACCGGGTACTCCTGCGCGCCCTGGAGGCCGAAGCGCTCCCCGACGACGAACGTAGGCACCGCGTTGACGCCCAGGGTCCGCGCCTCCTGGATGGCGTCCTCCACGGCCTTCGTGTAGCGGCCCTCCTCGACGACGCGCTGCACCGCGTCCGGCTCCAACCCCGCCTCCTGGGCGGCGCCGCGGAGCGTGTCCCACTGCCAGAGGTCCTGGCCCTCGCTCCAGTAGCGGCGCAGGAGGGCGGCGTGGAAGGGCTCCAGGCGGCCCTGCTCACGGGCGTACTCGGTGGCCTCGTGGGCGCGGCGGGTGGACGGGATGAGCTCCCGCATCACCAGGGTGAGCCCGGCGGACTGGGCGCGGAGCTTCAGCGGGTTGTTCGGGTCCTTCATCTTCTCGCGCACGTAGTCGGGCAGGGGGAGGCCCTCGGGCGGCGTCTCCGGACGCAGGTAGAAGGGCCGCCAGTCCACCTGGACGTCGTACTCCTGCTTCAGCTTCTGGACCTCGGCGTAGCCCACGTAACACCAGGGGCAGACGTAATCGGACCAGACGCGGAGGGTGATGGGCTCGCTCATGGGGCCGTGTCTAACCGCGTCGCAGCGCCGCGTCATGACGGAGTGCGCCGGGGACGCGCGTGGGTGGCACCCCGGGTACGCGGAGGTGGACAGCGCGGGCCGTAGCAGGCAGCGTCCACCCCCGACAACCGTGCCCGTGACGCGCCCCTCGGTTGGGGTGACGGCGGGGCGACTGAACCAGGAGACTCCCTTGTCGCTGTCGCTTCTCGCGGCCCTGGCCCTGAGCGCCACTCCGGCGCCGGCCCGGCCCCAGCCGTTCACCCACCACGACATGATTTCGCTGCGCCGGTTGAGCAGCCCCAGCGTCTCGCCGGACGGCAAGCAGGTCGCCTACGTCCTGCGCACCACGGACCTGGAGGCCAACCGGGGACGCACCGACTTGTGGCTCGTCGGCGTCGACGGAAACGCCGCGCCGCGCCAGCTCACCTCGCATCCGGACGCGGACTCCGAGCCCACCTGGGCGCCGGACGGCAAGAGCCTCTTCTTCCTGTCCTCGCGCGGCGGCTCCTCGCAGGTGTGGCGGCTGGCCGTGGACGGCGGCGAGGCCGTGCAGGTGACGAAGCTGCCCCTGGACGTGGGCGCCTTCCGCGTGTCGCCGGACGGCACGCGGCTGGCCGTGGCGCTGGAGGTGTTTCCGGACTGCCCCACGCTGGAGTGCACCCCGCAGCGCGAGGAGGAGCGCTCCAAGCGCAAGGCCACCGGCCGCACCTACGACAAGCTCTTCGCGCGTCACTGGGACACGTGGAAGGACGGGCGGCGCTCGCACGTCTTCGTCGTCCCCGTGGCCGGCGGCGCGCCCGTGGACGTGATGAAGGGCATGGACGCGGACAGCCCCTCCAAGCCCTTTGGTGGCGCGGAGGAGTTCACCTTCACGCCGGACAACAAGAGCATCGTCTTCGCCGCGCGGGACGTGGGCCGCGCCGAGGCCTGGTCCACGGACCTGGACCTCTTCGTCGCGCCGATTGATGGCAAGGCGAAGCCGCGCAAGCTGACGGAGAAGAACCGCGCCACCGACACCAGCCCCGTCTTCAGCCCGGACGGCAAGACGCTGGCCTACCTGGCCATGTCGCGCCCCGGCTTCGAGGCGGACCGCTACCGCGTCATCCTCCGCACCTGGCCAGGCGGTCAGGAGCGCGTGCTCACCCAGGACTGGGACCGCTCCGTGGGCAGCCTCGCGTGGAGCGCGGACGGCAAGACGCTCTTCGCGAGCGCCGGGCACGTGGGCCAGCAGCCTGTCTTCGCGCTGGACGTGGCCACGGGCAAGCCCACCCAGTTGACGAAGGACGGCGCCGCGGGCGCGCCGCAGCCGGCCGCGGGAGGCCGGCTCGTCTATGTGTATGACGACCTGGATTCTCCCGCGGACCTGCACGTGATGAACGGGGATGGCTCGGGCTCGCGCCAGCTCACCCAGGTGAACAAAGACGCGCTGGCCCGCATCCGCTTCGGTGCCTTCGAGCAGTTCTCGTTCCCGGGTTGGAGCAACGAGACGGTCCACGCGTACGTCGTGAAGCCGGTGAACTTCGACCCGAAGAAGAAGTACCCGCTGGCGTTCCTCATCCACGGCGGGCCGCAGGGCTCGTTCGGCAATCACTTCCATTACCGGTGGAACCCGCAGGTGTACGCGGGGCGTGGCTACGTGGCCGTCATGGTCGACTTCCACGGCTCCACCGGCTACGGGCAGGCCTTCACCGACTCCATCTCCGATGACTGGGGTGGCAAGCCGTTCGAGGACCTGCAGAAGGGCCTGGCCGCGGCGCTCAAGCGCTACAGCTTCATCAACAAGGACAAGATGTGCGCGCTGGGGGCGAGCTACGGCGGGTACATGATCAACTGGATTGCCGGTAACTGGCCGGACGGCTTCAAGTGCCTCGTCAATCACGACGGCATCCTCGACGAGCGCATGGGCTACTTCGACACCGAGGAGCTGTGGTTCCCGGAGTGGGAGCACAAGGGCACGCCGTGGGAGAACCCGGAGGGCTACAGCAAGCACAACCCGATTGAGCACGTCGCGAAGTGGAAGACGCCGATGATGGTCATCCACGGCGGGCAGGACTTCCGCGTGGTGGAGACGCAGGGCCTGGGCACCTTCACGGCGCTCCAGCGGAAGGGGATTCCCTCCAAGCTGCTCTACTTCCCGGAAGAGAACCACTGGGTGCTGCGCCCGGCCAACAGCGTGCAGTGGCACGACGAGGTCCTGGGCTGGCTGGACCAGTGGACGCGCAAGTAGTCACCGCGTGACGCGGCAGTGCACGGGGCTCGCATCGTGAGATGCGGGCCCCGTTGTCTTCTCCGGGCTCAGGGGACGCCCATGCAGGCGCCGATGCAGGCGGTGCGAATCTGCGAGCAGGTCTTGCTGCCGACACAGTCCCCGCACGCGGCGAGCTGGTCCCGGCGGCGGTCCTGGTCCTGCCGCTCCATCCAGGCTCTGAGGTCGTCCTCGCACGACTGGACGTTGAGCGTGTCCGTGAAGCACTCCTTCCGTTTCTCGCAGATGGTGTCCGTGTCGCTGAAGCAGCCGGTCAGCAGCGCGCTTGCGGTGACGAAGAAGGTCAGGGGCAGCGTCCGAGGCATCATGCGAGCCATCATGCCTCGTGCGTATCCCCGGCTTCATCATCGGGAGGCAGGGGTTGTACGGCGTGTGAAAGCGCGCCGCGCTTCGGGTCAGGGCTTCGGCGGAGCTTCGTGCGCCGGGCCGGAGCCGCCCACGCCCGTGTCGCCTTCCAGCTTGCCCAGCATGGACCAGGCCTGGTGGCGGTGAGCGGGCACCTGCTTGCTGAGGTCCTGGAGCATGGCGGCGAGCTCGGGCGTGGCCTTGGGCATGGCCTTCTGGGCGGTGAGGACCATGCCCAGGACGGCGTCATGTCCCGCGACCTGCGAGGCCAGATAGGCGGAGTCGAAGGGGGCTCCGCGGATGACCTGGAGCTGCTCCAGGGTGGCCTTGTTCTTGGCCATGGAGGCTTCTTCCGCGTCGTTCATCGGCTTGGGCGTCTCCGCCAGCTTCAGGCCCTTGCTGCGCGCGTAGGACGTGAGCTTCTGGTCCAGCGCGGTGTGCGCCTTCATCATGATGGTGCCGAACGCCTTCACGTCCGGATTCTGCGAGCGCTGCTGGGCGAGTTGGCCCGTCTTGATTTCGTGCTGGTTCGCCAGGTGCAGCCGGTCGAGCAGCGCCTTCTCGTCCGTGGGGGCGGTGTAGCCGCGGTAGGTGGCCATGCCTTTTTGAACGGACACCGTGTCCTGTTGGGAGGGCGGGCTGTCGGGCATGCCGGACTGGGCGAAGGACGCGCCCTGGGTGAACAGCGAGGCGACGAGGACGAGCCCCGGGAGGGGATGCTTCATGAAGTGCTGCTCCTTGTGTGGGGGAATGCGGGCGCGCACGTTGGAGCGGCGTTGGCGCGAGATGCACGGCGCGGGAGGCCGCGTCCGTGCGCCACTTCACGGGGGAAGAGGGCAGGGTGCGGCGGACGACGGTGGCGCTGCCTTTGTGGCCGACCCGCTGCGTTCAGTGCTTCACCGGACGTGGCGGGTCGGGCGCGGGCGGCACAGGGTGCTGCGGGGTGGATGACGTTGCCGGGGGATGAACAGGACTGGCGACGTCCTCACTGTGTTGCCAGGGCCAGCGTCCTTCCAACTCCACGGTGAGGGTGAAGCTGAGGAAGGTCCGGATGAGGACGATGAGGCCCAGCACCAGCACGCCATCCAACGTGGGGCGCTGGCTGACGGTGCGGATGATGTCGGCGGCGACGAGGAACTCCAAACCCAGGAGGATGGCGCGGCCCAGGTTGAGGCGGAAGCGGCGGTAGGCCTCACCTGCGGGAAGCGGCTTGCCCGTGATGAGCAAGACGAGGGCGAGCACGGCCCCCAGCACCATGCTGCCCACGCCGGCCCACTCCATGAGCTGGGCGGCGAGCGAGATGAGGGATTCAACCGCCATCGAGCCTCCCGTGCGGGAAGCTAGGCACCGGGAGGCATGGGGCCAGGGAGCAGCCGCGGCGACGCCTGACGGCTTAGCTGCTGGCGGCGCTTGGGCTGGGGCAGCCCATGAGCCGGTTCACCGCTGACCGCGACGAAGGGGCGCGACTCCATTGC
Source organism: Myxococcus sp. AM009 (assembly GCF_013372605.1). Classification (NCBI taxonomy): domain Bacteria; kingdom Pseudomonadati; phylum Myxococcota; class Myxococcia; order Myxococcales; family Myxococcaceae; genus Myxococcus; species Myxococcus sp. AM009. Next base: position 14,060 of record NZ_JABXEP010000134.1, on the reverse strand, counting down.
TCTTGGCCGGTGAATGGAAGTCGGCGATGAGCCGGGCCAGGAGGTCGGGCTTCTCCACGAGGAGTCCGTGCGTCGCACGTGGGACCACGGCGAACTCGCTGTCTGGCAGGGCCTCATACATTTCGATGGCGTGCTCGAAGCGGACCTCGTCATCATCGCCCATGACCACCAACACAGGGCGCTTCATGCCGCGGAGGTCCTCGACTCCGATGGCGGGCTCCCGCTCGTGGAGACGCGCGGACTTCGCGACGACGGCGGGCCAGTGTTCGAGGCCGTCGGGGGACAGCTCGGCGTAGGGCTTGGCCATGAAGTCTGGCAGCGGCTCACCCAAGACGCCGTCACGCCAGCCGTCGACGCGAAAGGGGGCTGCTCCGAATACGAGGCTCCGGACCAGGTCGGGCCTCGCGAGCGCCAGGTGCAGGCCGACAATCGCCCCATCGCTCCACCCGAAGACGTGCACGTTCGAGAGCTTCAGCCGTTCGAGCAGGGCAGCTGTGTCCGCCGCCATGTGAGCGAAGCTCCAGTCGCTCTCGGTGTCTGGCGTGCGCCCGTGACCGCGTTGTTCGGGCGTGATGATGCGATAGCCATTGCCTAGTGCCGCGATGAGTGGTTGGAGCGCACGGGTGTCGGCGCCGCCTGGATGCAGGAGCAGGAAAGGCTCCCCCTGACCGTGCTCCGCGAACCATAGGTCTTGCATGCAGGCATCCTATCCACTGTTTGCATCCCATTGAGCCCCGCTTTCGCTACGATTCTTCAAGCAGGCCGCGGACGCGGGAAACGCGGATGCTCAATGCGTCCTGGGTGGGGATGTGTCTCAATGGCTGCGGAGGCCCCGTGGACTTGCTGGGAGCCTTCAAGTGGTACCAGCAGTCCGCGAAGCAAGGTGACGCCAGTTCTCTCTTCAGCCTGGGGCAGATGTACGCGGTCGGAAACTTCAAGAAGGCCGCGGCCCAGGGGCATGCTCGGTCCGCGGACGCGCTGAAGCAACTGGGCTTTGACGTGTAGCCGAAGCGCGCTTCAGTTCCCCGCGTCCGGCTTCTCGGGCCGCGCTGCTTCCTTCGGCGTGTCCGACGTACCCGACACGTTCATCTCCGACAGGCCGCCCTCGTCCTGCAGGAACTGCTGCGCCACGCGGTCCACCTCTTCGGCCTGCAGGCCCGTGAGCAGCGCGCTCGCCTGCCGCGCGCGGCCCGCCAGCGCCGTCTCGCCCATGGAGCCGTGGATGCGCGTGAGGGCCAGGTGGATTTCCGGGTCGAACGGGTCCGACGCCAGCGCCTCCAGGTAGGCCGTCTTCGCCTTCGGGTAGTCCTTCCGGTACAGCAGGATGCGGCCCAGGTGGACGTTCGTCGAAGGTGAGCCCGGGTGCACGCGCAGGCTGCCGCGTAGCACGCGCTCCGCCTCGTCCAGCCGCCGCAGCTCCAGCAGCGCCAACGCGTACTTGTTGGACACTGATTCGTACTTGTCGCCCACCAGCTCGTGCGCCTTGGCGTACTCCTCCGCCGCGGCCTTCACGCGGTTGCGCTCGCGCAAGAGCTCGCCCAGGTGCGCGAACTTGCGCGCCGGCACCTCCGTCACCTCCTGGAAGTCGCCGAAGGAGATTTCACGCCCCTTCTTCTCGCTGTCGTCCTTCACCTTGCCCTTGGCGTTCTCCTTCAGCACCACGCGGTCCTCGCGCGGCAACAGCTCGGTGGGGAAGGGCTGCTTCTTGATGTGCGCCAGCCAGGACTTCTCGAAGAGGGCGAAGGGCATCCCCATGGCCGCCTCCACCGCCTTGCGGTCCTTCTGCCCGGCCTTCAGCTCCTGGATGATGGCGCGCAGGCCCGCTGTGCCCTTGACGCTGTGCACGTAGTCGATGGCGTAGAACACCTCCGCGAACGCGGTGGCCGCGTCCTCCGCCGTGGGCAGCAGCGCAATCGACGGGTGCATCTTCTCGAAGGGGATGAGCGTGTCCGCCTTCACCCGCTTGCCCAGCAGCGCCTGCGTGGAGGGCGTCATCGCCAGCCCCGCCTTGCCGCGCCAGCGCGACTCCAGGAACTTGGCCAGCCCCTCATGCAGCCAGATGGGCACCGTGTTGCGGCTCATCTGGCTGATGACCAGGTGGATGTACTCGTGCGCCAGCGTGTCCTGCCAGTCGTAGCCGCGCGCCACCGCCTTGGGGCTGGTCACCATCAGCTTGTTGAACTTGCAGATGGCGATGGTGCCCGTGGTGCCAATCTGCTTCTCCGTCAGCGTGCTCACCTTCGACAGCTCGCGCGCGTTGCTCACTACCTCCACGCGAATCTTGCCGCCCGGCGGCGTCCAGCCGAGGTCCTCCTTCATCGCCCGGTGGATGCCCTCCAGCGTCTCCAGCGCGTAGGGCACCAGCACCGCTTCCTTCCCCTTGGGGTACTGGAAGATGAAGTGCTCGCTCTCCGCGCGCTCGTGCTCCCGGGTGATGGCGCGCGTGTCCTTGGCCAGCCGCAGGTAGCTGCCAGGCTTGTCCTCGATGTGGGCGCCCTCCAGGAGCGCCACCGCGTCGTCGTAGCGGCCCTCCTCGAAGGCCACCCGGCCCTGGAAGTACTTCAGGGGCTCCACGTCGGCGGGGAGGAGCTGCTCCACCCCGGACAGCTCGCGCCGGGCGCCGGGCACGTCCCAGTCGTCCAGCGCCGTCTCCACGCGCTCCAGCCGCGCCTTCACCTCGTCCTTGAGTGAGCTGGCCTGCGCCCACGCCGCCTGGGGCACGCAGAGGAGCCCCACGGCCAGCGCCGTGACGAGCGCCCCGAATCCGGAAGAATGCTTCAGCGCGTGGCGGCTCACTTCACCAGCTCCTCGTAGTAGCGCTTCACCTGCTCCCGGTACTTCTCCGGAGCCCCCTGCTTCATCGCGTCCAGCAGGTCCTTGCGGAACTCCTTCGGCGCCTGGAAGGCATCCTCGTCCGGCAGCTCCACCTTCTGCTTCGGGTCTCTCCCGTTGCCTTGCTGGCGGCGCCCCATGCCCATGGGCAGCGGGAGCCCGCCCTTGCCGCCGCGCTGGCCTTCCTGCATCTGCTGCTGGAACTGGCGCAGGCCCTCCAGCGCCGCCTGCTGCTCGCCGTAGCCACGGCCCGGGTCCTTGCCCTGCATCCGCCGCGCGGCCTCACCCATGCGCTGGCCGGCGCCCTCCAGCTGCTGCGTGGCCTCCTCGCCGAAGATGGGCGCCATCTGCTGCATCTCCTCCATCTGCTGACGCAGGCCCTGCGCGCGCTCCTCCAGCTGCGACTGCTGTTCGCCCAGCTGCTGGAGCTGCTGCTTCTCCTGCTGTGACAGCTGCGAGCCCGGCGGCGGGAAGAGCGACTGGAGCTGCCGGTTCACCTCCGACACGTTGCGCGCGTCCCGGTTGAGGCGCTGCGCCAGCTCCGTGGACTGCTTCACCACTTCTTCCGGGTTGCCGAACATCTCGTCCAGATGGCGCTGCTGCTCGCCCATCATGGCCAGCTGCCGGGCCGCGTCCTCCGCCCGGGCCGCCGCCTCCGCCGCCAGGTCGTAGTCGTTCACCTTCAGCGCGTTCTCCACGTTCTCGAGCTCCGCCTGGGCCTCCTCCAGCGGACGCGCGGCGCGGCTGTTGAGCTGGCTGGGCTCCAACGCCTTGTAGTCCTCCTGCGCCTGCTGGACCTTGCGCATCAGGCTGTCCTTGATGGCCTCGCCCTTCTCCGCCAGCCGCTCGCGGTTCTGCGAGCGCCCCTGGTCGCGGAGCTGCTTCGTCTGGTCCGCGACGCGCTGCTGCTCCTGCACGGTGCCCTGCAGCTCCTCCATGAACTCGCCGAACTTCTCCGCCAGCTCGGGGTGTTGCTCGCCGCCGAACTCGTCGCCGGCCTGGTCCAGGTTCTCCAGCATCTCCTCCATCTGCATGCCCAGCTCCTGGAGCTTCGCCAGGGCCTCGTCCGCCTTGCCCTCGCGCATCAGCTTCTCCACGTCGTCGAGCGCGCCGCGCATGTCCTGGTCCTTCATCATCTCGGACAGGGCCTCGGCGTTGAGGTGCTCGTCGCGGATGCCCTTGCGCATCTCCGCCATGCGCTGCATCAGCTCCTGGATGCGGGACTTGAGCTGCTGGAGCTGCTCCATCACCGCCTGCCGCGAGGCCTCGTCTGGATTGGACTTGTACTGCTCGATGAGGTTCGCCAGCTCGCGCCGCTCGTTGGACAGCTGTTTGGCCATCTCCTGGAGCGCCTCCAGCTTCTGCCGGTCCAGCAGCGACTCCAGGTAGAGGATGTCCTTCTCCAGCTCCGTTATCTCTTCGTTGACCACGGCGGTGAGGCGGTTGCCCGTGCCCCAGTCCTCGCCGCGGGCGCGCTGGGTGCGCAGGTAGAGCCGGCGCAGCTCCGCGGTGCCGCGGATGTGGCTGCCCAGGGACTCGGAGATGTTGCTCAGCGCGGAGACCAGCTCGGTGGGCACGTCGCGCTCGCGCGCCAACTCCTGCGCCAGCGTCCTCATGTCCGCCACCAGGCTCTCCCCGCTGGTGTCCACCGTGGCCCCGGCGGTGATGGCCTGGGGGTCCTTCTGCCTCGCGCGCTCCGGGCCTTCCAGCCGGTCCGCGAGGTGGTCCACCATCCGGCCCCACAGCTGCTCCGCCTTCTCCAGCGCGGCGCGGCGGTGCTCGGCCGCGGAGTACACGCGCAGCACCTGCGTGCGGCTGACGCCCTTCTTGGGGCCCTCCACCGCGTCGTTGTCCTGCGCCTCCACGTAGTAGGTAATCCGGTCACCCGGGTCGAGCTTGAGGTTGCCCAGGCTCCACGAATACGTGCCCCGGTGGCGCCGGCCGTCCTCGCGCGGCAGCGGCACGCGCGTCTCCTGCTGGGCGCCGGGCGCGCGGAACACGAGCGCCATGCCGGACAGCCCGTAGTCATCCGACGCCTCGTACTTGAGCATCACCTGGTCGCCCGGATCGACCTCCAGCTCCACCGTGGGCGTCAGCAGCGACACCTCGGGCGCCTTGTCCGCCTCCACCGTGAGGGCGATGTCCGGCCCCACCGCGAGCGCCTTGTCCCGCGCGCCGTAGAAGGCGAAGCGGTAGTGGCCAGACTGCTTCGCGACAAAGCCGCCCTCCAAGTCGCGGTTGCCCGTCACCTTCAGCGGCAGCGCCTGGCCGTTGACCACCAGCTCCGCGCGCTCCACCGGACGGTCCGAGCGCGTCTTCAGCAGGATTTCCGTCCCCGCCGGCGCGCTGATGTCGCCGTTCGTTCCGGGCACCGTGCGCGGCGCCAGCCCCGTGTACGCGGGGTAGCGGTACGTCAGCTCGATGTCTCCGGTGATGGGCTCCACCTGGGCCTGGGTCTTGGGGCTCGCCGCCACTTCGCGGATGCGCGCGATGCCAGCGGACCAGCGGTCACCGAGCACGACCATCAACACCAGCAGGACCAGCAGCGCGCTGCCCGCGCCCAGGGCCACGTAACGCACCGGGCGGCTGTCCACCACGGTGCGGACATCCACCGTGCGCGCCCGCGTGTCCAGCTCCCGCAGGAAGGCGCGCGCGAGCGCCGGAGAGCCGCTGCCCGGCGCGTCCGGCTCGCGCATCAGCTCCACCCCGGCGAGGACATCCAGCGACAGCTCCGGGCGCTTCTCGCCCACCAGCCGCGCGGTGAGGATGTCGTCTCCCACGCGGCGGCGGGCCAGCCACAGGCCGAAGACGCAAGCCACCGCCACGCCCAACGGCAGCGCCGTCCACATCAGGGACGCGCCCGCGCGCGGCGCCACCAGCGCCAGGAAGCCTCCGGCGACCAGCAGCAGGCACGCGGTGGCCACGCCCAGCATGAAGCCCTGGAGCCACAGGAACCGGCGCTGCCGGCCCTGGACGGTGGCGAGCAACGCCTCCACGCCCGGGGCCTCCAGGGGAGTATGGGCTTGTGACGCGGGAGGTGACGGCGGGGGCGGAGGCGGGAGCTCGGGGCCTGGTGTCTGAGGTGTGTCGAGGTTCACGCTGTCCTGTCCGCTCAGTGGCGAGGCAACCCCTGGGAGGGCGGCCTATTTCCCGATTTTCTAGCAGCCTCCCCCTTCTTGCGAAGCATAACGACCCAGGAGCCCGTTCAAAGGGCTCCGGGTGTCTGACGCTGGAAGGAGATACAAGGGCGAGGGTCCGGGAGGTAACGCGGTCGAGCGGGCGGGCCACCGGCTCATCGAACGACTTGCTTGCGGGCGCCCGCCTCGTCGAACTCGACTTCGGGCATGGGGACGCCGCCCAGCTCCTGGGCCAGGGCGGTGAGCACTTCCTGCGTCGCGATGATGCGAGGCCGCGAGAGGCGCGCCAGCACGCGCTGCACCGCCGACTCCACCGTGCCCTCGGAGGGGATGTCGAGCGCGCGCCCCTCGTCCGTCAGGCAGAACAGCGCCTTGCGCCCGTCGAGCGGGTCGGACTTGCGCTCCAGCAGGCCCCGCTTCTCCAGGCGCTTGAGCACGCCCGTCAGGGTGCTGGGATGGACGTGGAGAATCTGCGCGAGCATGCCCGCGGTGATGTCGGGGAAGCGCCCCACCAGGCGGATGACCAGGCGCTGCGGACCCGTGAGTCCCAGCGAGGACTCCATGCGCTTCGACGTGGACTGGAGCCCGTGGTCCACGGCCCAGAGCAGGCGCATGAATTCGAGCACTTCACCGAGGGGGGGGCCTTTGGAGGTCCGCTCACCTTCGTGGGGTTCCAGCGGCGCTCCTGCCGGGTCCTTCGGGGATTCTTCTGCCGTCACCTGCTGCCTCCGTGTCTCAAGCCAATGGTTTGAGTCGCAGCAGGTCTATCGCGTCGCCGTCCGACCTGCTGCTGAAAAACCGTTGGCTGTTGACCGCTCGCGAACAGGACGTCAAGCCCCCCGCCCTGAAGGCCGGGTGCCAGGCGAGCGAGCGCTCAGAGCTCCTCGAGCGTGAGCCGGAGGATGGAGCCCGTGTCGTCCCGGTCCAGGACCTTGAAGGTGGCGCCGGGCGGGATGAGCACCTCCTCCTCACCCGGCTTGAGCGAGGCGCCCTGGATGTCGCGGCCCGTTTTGGTCCGGATTTCGAGGATGGCGTCGCCATCGAACTTCGCGTCCGGGTTCTTCGCCGTGCTGGTGAAGGCATCCCGGGTGATGACGGCGTCCTTCGTGTAGGCGTCGTAGTACTTCTTGCTGTCGCCGCGGAACACGGTGCCCTGGAACTTCGGCAGCTCGTTGAGGGCCGCGCGGGTGACGGCAATGCCATCCAGGTTGTTGCGCAGCGCCTGCGTCGTCGGGCCGGCGCCATTTCTTGCCAGCGGGAAGAGGACCTGGCCGTTGTACGGCTTGAACTTCTCCTGTGTGTATTTGTAGATGGAGACCTTGCCCTCGTCGGAGAGCCCGTTGATGTTCGCCACGCTGGTGGCCGTCTTCGGGTAGTCCTTCTGGTTCTGCGTCAGGTGGGTGTTCGCCATCTCCACGTAGGGCTCGAACTTCCCCTCCGTGAGCACGCTCATCTGCTTGCGGTAGTTCTCCACCGTGGTGGCGTCCACGGTGAAGCCCTCGTTGAACACGTTGGCCAGCTTGACGCGCTCCGCGTCACCCGCCTTCACGTGCGGCCCGCCCTGGGCGAACACCGCGCGGATGAGGTCCGCCTTGGGGCCGACCTCCGCCTTGAGGGTGGCGAAGTCGGCGGAGCTGGCGTCACCCTGGCTGCGCTGCAGGCCCTGGAGCGCGGAGAAGCCGCCGTCGCTGATGCTCTTGATGGCGCCCCGGGGCACCCCCAGGGCCACGAAGGGCGCGATGACCGAGTCAGCCCGGAGGACGGCGGGGCCGACCGCGACGGGGACTGTCGTCGGCGTGGTGGTGACGGGCGCCTTCGCGCCGCCCAGCGAGGGAGGCGGGGGCGGCGACGTGAGGCTCGGGGTGCGGACCGTGTTGGTGGGCGTGCCGGACACGAAGGCATCCGGCGGCGTCGGAATGCCCGTCGACGTCGACGGCGCCGCGGACGTCTTCGGCGGAGGCGGCGGAGGCGGCGTGCCGGTCGTCCGGGTGGGCGTGATGCTGGTCGTCTTCGTCGTCGTGTTGTTCGTGATGCGACCCATGGCTCTGTCCCCCTCCTCCTGGTGAGTGCCAGGAGGTTGATGTGCGCTTGTTCCCCATTCTCGGTGCCGGTGTGGCCGAGGTTGTGTCCGGAGGGGGTGGAGCAGGAATCATCAGCCCGATGACGGATGCCTGGGCTGATGCGCACGGGACGCAGCGCCGGCCGGGGCGCGGGGAGAGGGCTCCCCGCTCCCGGACGGGGTGTTACGGCGCGGGGGCCACGGTGGGCTTGGGCGCCGGCTTCTGGGCGGGAGCGGGCGCGGGCGCGGGCGCCGCGGGCTTGGCGGGCATCTGCAGCGCCTTGCCATTCTCCTGGACGATGCGGCGGTACCAGGCCTCCTGGTACTTGGGGTGGTTCACCTTGCCCATCTCATCGCGCACGTTGCCGTCGATGTACTTCACGAGCAGCGTCTCACCGAGCTTGCGCCAGCGGGCGTGGACCTTCTCGCCCTGCTGGAGCGAGTAGTCGGTGAGGTACTGGCGCGCCTCCTCGGGGCTGCGCTTGAACTGCTCCTGGGCGCGCTTCTCGATGTCGGCCTGGTCCGCGAGGAACTGGCCTTCCAGCGCGCCCTGCTCCTTCTGCACGTCATTCACCATGTCGCTCCAGCGCCCGTAGGCCTGGTTCGACACCCAGTTGAACACCCAGAAGGAGGAGTCCCAGGAGAACTCACCGCGGCTGGCCACGCCCTGCGCGAAGTTGCGCGGCACCTGCCGGATGCCGGCGTACATGGGCGTGTAGACGGTGGTGAAGGTGTCGTCCACGCCGAACCAGAGCACGCCACCAATGGGCGCCGGCAGCCAGTCCCGCATCTGCGCGACGAACGAGAAGCCCGTCTGCTGCGTGGAGATGGCGCGCTCGTGGACGTACTGCTTGCCGTCCACCTCCCACGTCATCGGCCGCCAGCGGTACGGCAGCGCGTAGGGGCCCGCGCCCACGTCCTTCGTCATGTCCAGCGGCGTGCCCCCGAAGTGGTCCCGCATCAGCGCCATGGTGTCCTGCACGGACAGCTTCTTGTCCGGCTTCACCCACAGCGGCAGCCGCTTCTGGGGCGCCGCGCCGGTCGCGTACTCCGCGCCCAGCTTCATCGACGGCGCCGCGCGCCGGAAGATGCTCCACACGCGCGCCTCGGAGAACCGCTGCCCCCCGAAGTCGATGGGGTTGTACGTCTCCGCGAAGTTGAAGTCCTTGTCCGCGCCCTTGAACCAGCCCTTCGCCCGGGCGAAGGAGATGACGTCCGGCGAGTAGAACGTCGTCTGCTTCTCGTTCTGCGGGAACGTGCCGATGCGCGCCTGGTTGGCGTGCGCGGAGAGGTACCCGTCGGGCAGCTTGCGGGCCACCCACACCGCGCCCTTCTCTCCCTTGCCCTTGCCAATCATCTCCAGCAGCCAGGCCTCCTTCGGGTCGGCGATGGAGAACGACTCACCGCTGGAGGCGTAGCCGTGCTCGGCGACCAGGGACGTCATGACCTGGATGGCCTCGCGCGCCGTCTTCGCGCGCTCCAGCGCGATGTAGATGAGCGAGCCGTAGTCGACGATGCCCGCGGGGCCCGCCAGCTCCTCTCGGCCGCCGAACGTGGACTCACCGATGGAGAGCTGGTGCTCGTTCATGTTGCCCACCACCGAATACGTCGCGGCGGGCTGGGGGATGCGGCCCAGGAACTTGCCGGTGTCCCACTCGATGATGTCGCGCATGGCGCCCGGCGCGTGGCGGCGCGCGGGCGTGTAGTACAGCTCGCCGTACAGCTCGTGCGCGTCCGCGGCGTAGGTGATGAAGGTGGCTCCATCCGCCGTGGCTCCCTTGGAGACCAGCATGCTTGTGCAGGCGAGCACGGGCGGAGCGACCAGCGCGGCGGTGACAGGCAGCGCGGTGAGCAGGTTCGTCAGGCGTCGGTTCATGGCGGCGGATGGTACCAATCCACTCCCGGATGGCTACCGCTCCCACGGGGCGCTCCCCTGTTTGCCCCTCATGGGTCCTTGCACCACGGGGCCGCCGCGCCGGGCCACGAGAGAAATCCCGGGCGGCGGCCCCTCTTGCCGGAGCTTTTCGTCTCAGTCGTTCGTCGTGCTCACCTCCTTTCTCTCAGGAGGGGCGGGCACCTGTTCGACTCGCAGCGTCGTGGGCCCGCTCAGCGCCAGGTGCGCCTTGAGCTTGAGGAACTTCTTCTTGCCGAAGCCCTTCACGCGCACCAGCTCCTCCACGCGTTTGAAGGGCCGCTTCTGGCGGTGCGCGATGATGCGCTGCGCCGCCTTCTCACCGACGCCCGGCAGCAAATCCAGCTCCGCCGCGCTGGCTTCGTTGAGGTTGACCGTCCCCGTGTGCTGCGTGCGCAGCTTCGCCGCCTCGCGGACGTGCAGCTTCCCGTCCAGCGGCAGCACGTCCAGCAACACGTTGAGCGAGCCGTCCTTGTTCACGAAGGCGCTCCCCGCCCGCACCCAGATGCTCCCGCCCTTGCCCTCGCGAATGGAGAAGACCGCCAGTCGCTTACCCGCCGTCAGCATCATCCACCTCCACACTCCGCATCGCGCCACCACGGCGCGGCTGCCTCGTCGGCTTGACCGCCTGAGGTCGGGGAGGGCTAGAGCAGCCCGCGTGCCAGCGGTGTTCTCCTCGGGGCGCCCTGCGCACACCGTGCGCGGAGGTGAGAACCGTCCAGCGGCGAGGACGGGCAGCGAGGCTCCAGTGGCTTCTCAGCGGACGAGAGCGCGGCGCCAGGCACGGGAGGGCGCGAACGCGCGCTCAGGCATGGTTCGAATCGAGGTGTCTGTCCGCCGGGGCCGGCCGCGGCGCGGCGGGTCCGCTGCGGGGGAGCGCGACCGTGAAGGTGGCGCCGCGCCCCGCCTCGCTCTGGACTCGGACCGCGCCTCCCAGCCTTTCGACGAGCTGACTGACGATGTGGAGGCCCAAGCCCAGTCCTCCGTAGTGGCGCGATGACACCGCGCGCTCGAAGGCCCGGAAGATTTGCGCCTGTTGTTCCACCGGGATGCCGATTCCCTGGTCCCTCACCTCCAGGAGGGCGGTCCTGGCGTCCCCGGTGACCAGGATTTCAATGGGCTTGCCCTCGCCGTACTTGATCGCATTCGAGAGCAGGTTGGTGACAATCTGATCGAGCCGCGACCGGTCCCAGATTCCTGGCATCGGCGTGTCGGCATGAACCCGGAGCGTGGCGCCGGAGAGGGCCAGCTCGGATGCGAAGCGAGCCGCGATGTCTCGGACCAGCGCGGTGAGGTCCACCTCCTCCAGCTCGAGCTCGAGCCGCCCGGCATGGATGCGCGAGACATCCAGCAGCGTGTTGACGAGCTTCGCCATCCGCAACGCCTGGCGTTCGATGCCTTCGACCGACTGGCTCACGGTCTCCGCCGGCGCGGCGCGGAGCGCTCCCGACCGGGCGCGGCGCAGCAAGCCCTGCACGGACAACTGGAGGGAGGTGACCGGGGTCTTCAGCTCGTGAGAGGCAACGGAGAGGAACTCATCACGAAGGCCAATGGCCTGCTGGGCTTCCTGATAGAGCCGGGCGTTGTCCACGGCCATGGCCGCGCGGCGGGCCAGCTCCTGCGCGAGGGTGAGCTCGGCCGGGCCATAGCGGCTCTCGCCGTCCATCCGGGCGAGTGTGAGCGCGCCGAGCGTCCGGCCACGCGCGAGCAGCGGCACCGACAGACAGGATTGGAACTCGAGGCCGCCGCACCCGAGGGCCGTGGAGCCGCAACCCTCCAGGAAGAACTCCGGCTCGCCGCGGCGGAGCACCCGCCCAGGGCCCTGCGTGGCATTGAGGTCCGGTGGCGCGTGGTCGTCCTTCGCGGGCCACCGGGCCCGCAGTGCCTGGGAGTGGGCCACCGCGAGCCGCTGAGGGGCCTGCTCGTTGTCCAGCAGGTCGACCGCGCACCAGTCCGCGAACCGCTGGACGGTCAGCGCCGCCACGCTTCGAAGCGCGTCCTCGGGCGCGAGCGCGCCCGCGAGCAGTCCCGAGGCTTCCGCCAGGAACGCGGACCTCCCTTCCTGCTCCTCGGCGCGGGTCCGCGCTTGCTGCTCACGCAGGAAGGTCTGGTCTCGCTCCCGCTCGGCCCGGCGTTGCTCGGTGATGTCGATGCCCGTGCCGATGATGTACTCAATCGCTCCCGTCGGGCCGCGGAGGACGTTGCTGGACCATGAGATGAGGCGGCGCTCTCCCGCTCGCGTGAGCCAGCTGCTCTCGTACTGCTCGTGCCCCTGGCCCGTGGTGAGCTGGGCGAAGTCCCGCTCGACCCGCGCCGCTTCTTCCGGAACCTGGAGCTGCTCCCAGAACCGCGCGCCGCGAACCTCCTCGAAGGCGTAGCCGGTCATCTCCTGGCAGGCACGGTTGAAGCGGACGATTCTGCCCTCCGCATCCAGGACGATGACCAGCGCGCGGGCTGTATCCAGGACCGCCGAGCTGAAGTCCCGCTCGTGCTGGAGGTCCCGTTCCGTGCGCTGTCGAGCGGTGACGTCCCGGAAGTAGACGGCCCGCCCATAGTAGAGGCCGTCCGCGCTCATCACCGGGGCGTCATACTGCTCGAAGATCCGCCCATCCTTGAGCCGCAGCACGTCGTGTCCCGACGCGTCTCGGTGCTCGATGAAGAAGAAGGCGCGCGCCGTGAACCGGGCGGGCTCCTCCACGAGCTCCGCCGCCGCGCGGACCCACGCCCCGTAGGATGCGGACAGGAGCTCCTCCTCCAGCCCCCACAGCTGTACGAGGCGGCGGTTGTGCGTGAGGACCCTTCCTTCCAGGGTGGAGATGAGGATGCCCTCGTCGGAGGCTTCGCTCAGGGACTCCAGCAGCGTCTTCTGCTGGTGGAGCGCGCGCTCGCTGTCCAGGATGCGGGTGAAGAGCTGCCGGTGCGTGAGCGCGGTACGGAGCACGCCGCCGAGCCGCTCCACCATGCCCCGGTACTGTCGCGGCAGGTGAGGCTCGCGGTCGAAGTACAGCAGCAGCGCGCTGGCGCTGTGCTCCGCGTCCGCCCCGATGATGGGAATGGACCAGCGCACGAGCCCCGGCAGTTCCAGCTCCGGAAAGGGCAGGCTGACCTCGCCGGGCCCTTGCTTCGCTCCGGACTCTGAGCGGGCGGGGAGCGGAAGCTGGCGGGACGCCGCGGAGAGCCCACTCGCGCCCTGAAGGACGACCTGGCCCCGCGCGTTCACCTGGACCCAGAGCGCGACCATGCACCCCAGCCGCTCCGCGACACGGTCCATGAAGGCGTCCGCGGGCTTGCTCGGGTCGAAGAGGTCGAGCGCCGCGACGGTGAGCTCCTGGAGCACGCTCAGCAGCGCGAGGCGCTCCTCGGTGAGCTTCCGGTCCGCGTCCTCGCAGGGGTCCGCCATGTCCGACCTTGTCCCATCACCCTGGAAGGGCGAGCACCACCACTGTCTTGTTGTGGAACTGCGGAACGCCACCTCCCATGGCCCCCACCTCGCCAAGGGTCAGACAGCCCACGAGCGGAGTGGTCTCCCCGAGCGCGCCCTGGACGCGTGAGAGCTCGTCCATGATTTCCTCGCCCAGGATGGGGTAGCGGGAGAAGCAATCGAACACGACCGCGCCGCCCAGCGCGCCAGGGGTTCCTCTCCGCGCCAGGGTGGCCGCACCCGCGGCCGCGTCCATCAGGTCCCCGCGCGCTCCCTCCATCACCCGGATCAACGAGCCATCAGGTATCTCGGCGACGCAGCGGACCGAGCCGTCGGGGCCGATGGAGATGGGGTCGCGAATCACGAACTCTCCATTGGCCTGAGGAATCCCCAGCGGGTGGGTCATCGAAAAGAGGGCGAAGCCCTGCGCGTCCAGCGCGTCTCCGCGGCTCGCGGCCGTGCGCCGGTAGACCTCGAACGCGCTCTCGTAATCGAGCTCGATGGCGGTCGCGCCGTGGGCCTTCGTGACCTGGGTCGGTGGGCCGTAGGGATACCAGCCGTGCTGAATCCCAACGCCTATCGGCGCCTGGGCATCCAAGGCAATCACCACCGCCTGGTCCCGGTAGGCCTGCCCATCCGCGAACTGGGCCGTCGTGCCGCTCTGGAGGTTGCCTCCCGCTCCGCCCCCCGCCCAGACGA